>CANJQC010000015.1 GCA_947476295.1 Planctomycetaceae bacterium
GTAAAAATCAGGTTTTTGTTTTGTGCATGATCATGCGGCTGTTTTGAATTGGGCTTAGGCGGTTTGTCGCTTTGAGGCGAGCGTTGTGCCCAGATTTTCACTGACCCAAGTTCTCATCTGTTTCACAGACACGCGAGCAAAGTCGGCTCTGTATCTTCTGAGCCAGCCCAGCTTGTTGTTCATTTGCGATGTCGGGATGGACTGGCGGGCAATCGATTGTGGATGACTCAGATGCCAACCAGTCCATCATGATTTTCAGACACGTGATGCTGGCTCGCAGCCCAACTTTCATCGCGAGGTTGACACCAGAAAGCTGGGAACATGGCGCGGAACAAGTTTGATATCTCCGAGGACTTCGACATCATCCAGAAGCGCGCCATCACGGAGGTGATCTTTCAGCACCGGGGCAAAGGCGCTTAGAATCTTTTGGAGTCGATGCAAATCATCCTTCGGCACCTCGATAAGATAGACAATCTTCAGCGACAGATTTCGCATCGTGTTGATCAGAGAGCCCCACAGCGTGCGGGCTTCCCACCATCGTCCATACGACGTGTTCGTCCGAAACACCAGCAGCCAACCCAGAACTAGAGTCAACGCGGCATGAATATCAGTCGGCACTCCCGCCAGCATCGACAACTTCTCGCGGTCGTTGAGTCAGGTCGGGATCACGGCGTAGACGGACACAAAAACCGCGGATATCAGAGCGGCGTACAAACTGCAACGTACCATTGCATGCTAACGACAGATTCCGCAGTGCTACCCGGACATCGGCTCCATCTGCGGCCAGAGATGTTCGAATTGTTTCCCGAATGCCTGCACGATTTGTCGGTTATTGGTGACGACGATGTTCTCTTCATTGTGTTCGGCCGCTGAGCGAGTCCAGTTGTAACTGCCCGAGACGACGATCTTGCCATCGAAGACGGCAAACTTGTGGTGCATGTGATTGGGCGACGTATCCATTCGAACGGGTATCTGCGCAGCATGCAGACGATGCATGTCGCTGCCGGGGTCGAACGCTTTGTCGTTGTCGCTGATAGTTCGTATTTTCACGCCGCGCGCGGCGGCGGAGATCACGGCTTCCGTGATGCGATCGTCAGTCATGGTGAAAACACAGATTTCGACAGTGGCTCGAACTTCTCGCAGCAATTCCTGAATGCGAAGTCGGCAGTTGTCGCCAGGGCTGAAGTGGACTTCGCTGATGACCTGGCCCGACTGATCCGCAGACGGACGTTCGGCCTGAAGCAGAACTCCGGTGATGTCTTCCAGCCAATCGACCGTTTTCTTCGCATCCGGCCCAAGAAGAGACAGCCGGGCTATTTCGAAGGCACGATTCCGCAACAGGTCACGCTGGTGCGACGTGTCAGCGTCATTCGTCAGAATTGCCTTGAGTATCGATTTTTCGGCTCGTGAAAGCTTGCCGTCGCACAGTGATTGTTGCAGCATGCCGTCAATGTCAGATTGATTCATAAAACCAGCCGAAAGAAATGATGTGACAAGTCTTCTAAAAACGAACGAATCCGGAGGATACCGATTTCTTCCGGGAATCGCGCCTTACTCGTCGGGTGTCGTCGCCATGCCGGGATTCGAGATCGTGCATGCGTCGCTGCAGACTCCGCTGCCGTGGCACGACGGGCTGAATGCCGCACGCCGATATTTGGAAGGCAACAAGCTGGCTTGCCACAACCTTTGCGGTGTCGAATTGCGATGTCCGCAGCCGTATGCATTGGAGGGATTCATTGATTTCAACAAACAGTATCAACGGCTGTTGAATGACTGGGAGATGATGGTTGACGGACTCAATCCGGTCGCCCGTACGAACGTAGCTCCGGTGGTCGATCCCCCGCGCGAACCGGTTTTGTTCGCGTTCTCGTACGCTCGCCCTTCAGAGATTTCGCGACTGACGTTTGTCGTGGCTGGTGGTGGTGAATTGCCGGATGGTGAATTAGCGGAACGTCGGATCGTGCGAGTCGGCGACACCAGCCCTGATGCGCTGATCGAAAAGGCTGAATGCGTCGCTCAGATCATGAATTCGCGTCTGCAGGCACTGGGCGGCAGCAGCGAACTTCTGACTGTGCTCGACGTTTATACGGCACACCCGCTGCGTCCTCTGTTGGAAGGCGTGCTGCTGTCGCGGTTACCGGCGATTTCTCGGCTTGGAGTTCACTGGTTCCATTCGCGGCCACCTATCGTCGATATCGAGTTCGAAATGGACATGCGCGGTGTGGTGCGTGAGGACGTGGTAGATCTGTGAAACCCTCGCGGAGTGCCCTGCGTTTGGGTTTCCCTGTCGCCTCCCTCCGCAGGACGTCCAACAGAATGACGGCACGCCAACGTTGATCAGGCTGCAGTACCTTCGCCCTACTTCGCCGCCGCCGCGCGTTGGGCGCGAATATGGTTGTGGCAATCGAAGCAGCGCTTGGTGGCATCGAGCCACTCGAGCTGCGCTGACGCAAATTCGGACTTTTGCGCCGCTTCGTCAAGTCGCCTAACCGCACTTCGGAATGTCTGCGTATGCTCTCGGTACACCGCGTCGGTTAAAACCTGCCAGACTTCGGCCTTGCTGAGTTCAGTCAGTACCATCGCTCCTTCATGCACAAGTTTTTTGTCTTCAATTGCCAGACCTTCCAGCACTTTTGAGGTTCCCTCAAGTTTTTGCCGCATATTGACTTCAATAGAACTTTTTTTTGCATTTTCCTGCGCACCGGCAGACCACGTAAGCCAGCCCGCGAACATGAGACTCACGGTCAAAATTGTGAGTCTGAAAACTGCTGCAAACCGGAAGTGAAAGGGAAGGTTCATCACTGTCTCCTTGTCTTGGATATGGGGTAGTGACTGGTTCCCTAAAAATCGGGAGACCGCAAGATCTGTCGTTCGCAATAAGCGTTCCACCAGAAGTCTTAAGATGACTCCGGACTCAGCTTGATCAATTGACGGGGAAATTGCGGGATAATGCTGAACAACCGTGACCTCAAACAGTTCCTAGCGGACACACACTTGGCAATCGCTGCGTCAAATTAGCACGCCATCGCTCGCAGGTACCGTGCGGATCAGCACTTTTTTTCAGGTCGGACGACCAATGAGGGGGCCCGAAGATTGCGAAGCATTTGGCGACGATCAAGAGTCATAAAGGGAGGATTTGATAATCCAAACACGTAGTCGTTACGTAGTCTCCCCCCAATACCCTAACCTCAATCGCCGCCACCTGCACAGCCGTCGTAACTTTCATTAAGACGCATCGCCGCACCACAGGCATTGCCGCCCGTCACTACGGCGTTGTCTCGCGAATACGGATGTTGCGGAACCGGATGTTATTTGGTTCACCGTGATCCTGAAACCCAATGTAACCTTCCATTGGTCGGTTCTTCATCGGACCCTGATCCAGTTGAGTGTCAATAATCTGTTCGCCGTTCAGATCGACCTGCAAATGACTGCCGATGCACGTCACGACCATTCGATTCCACTCATGAGGAGGTCGGGACATATTCTTAGACGCGGCGGCTGTGCCGATGATTCCGCCGTGGTCGTGAGGCCCGACAGGGCCTTCTTTTTTTGATGAATCAAGAATCTGAGCTTCGATGCCCTGCTTGACTGGATCACTTCGATCACCGACTCGAAAGTAAAGGCCACTGTTGCCGCCGGGTGGATACGAATACTCCACATCCAGCACGAAATTCTTGTACTTTTTTTCAGACCAGAGATATGCGTCGTAACGTTCCCAGCCTTTCTCACCTTCGCGCGGCTGGATCAGCAGAGAACCATCCTGCTGCGGCAACCAGTTGCCCGTTGTTTTCCAGCCAGTCAGATCCTTGTCATTGTAGAGCGATGTGAATTTCGTCAGATCGCGAAGCTTCAAGTTGCGCCAGCGAACCTCAAAAGGTCCCTTGCCCGCACCGACGCCGTGAACCTGCAGACCAATAAATCCTTTTGGATGCGACTTGTAACGTTCTTCATGTGTCAGATCCGAGATCTGGTGTCCGTTGATCCAGGTTTCGATTTTGTTGCCCACAGCGACAATCTGATAAGTGTTCCACTCACCATCCTTAAACTGCTGATGAGGTTTCCTGTCGGAGTCAGGTGTCATCCAGCCACCGGCTGATTCTCCGTAAACGTAGCCTGCCAATCCATCCAGTGAGATCTCAACCTGTGGTCCGTTGACGCGACCTTCAGGTTTGCCTCCTTCACTCTGCGACCGGATCTGCACACCCGAGTTCAGATCAGTATCCACCTTCACATCAAATTTCAGCTCAAAATCGCCGTACAGCTTGTCGGTACACAGAAACGAGTTTGGACTGCCTTCAGACGTTTTCCCGACAATTGAGTCGCCTTCAATGCGGTACGTGGCCGTGCCGTTTCGCTGAGTCCACCCTTCCAGATTCTTACCATTAAACAGGTCTACGAAGCCCGGATCTTGGCCATTCACCGTGGTAAATGATGCGATCGTGAACAATATGGACGCGCAAATACTAACGGCGGTTTTCATGGTGGGAACTTTCAAGAAGGCGGGACTGCATACGAAAAATGGACGGCTCATCAGTGGTTTGGCACAGTTTGATTTTGGGGTTGGTTCCCGACACTCTGTGGCAGGTCCTCGAAGCCATTCAACGCCACTATTTCGTCGTGACACAGCACTCGTTGGATGGATGCGGAAAACTGCGAGGGCTATCGGTGTTGCGATCAGTCGGCCAGAGGCAGGACTTCAACTTTGCGAACATGGACCGTGCTGCCAGGATCGTGGTGCTGGAAGGCGAAGTATCCTTCCTTGAATGTTTGATCGAAGTCGAGGTACTCGTAGAGTTCGTTATCGTCGATTGTAACTTTGATCTTTGTCACATTGCGACCGCGCCACACGTCGTCACGCACTTCGATTTCATAAGTGAACCAGGTGTCGGGCTTCACATGTTCCTGGTAGACATGGCACATACCGTAGATCGAACCCGTTCGAATAGGGTCCTTGTGAGTGCTGTCGATCTGAGCTTCATAGCCGTCGGAAAATCCAGGTTTTGCAGTGGTGCGAAAGTACAGGCCCGAATTACCACCGTCGCTGATCTTGACTTCGGCTCGATAACGGAAGTTCTTGTACGGCCCTTTGGTACAGACCAGCATCGACGCCGGACCTGAGCCACTCAGCGATCCGTCCTTGACTTCCCAGACACTGCCGTCCTTTCCGACCTTTTCCCATCCCTCCATCGTTTTGCCATCGAATAACGAAATCCATTCCGCATCGTCTGCGAAGCTGCTCGCTCCGAAAGAAAGGACCAAAAGCGCGGCAACAGAACAACTAAGTCGAGAAGCAAAGGCTGTCATCAGCAGATTCCGGAAAGAGGGAGGATTGTTGTTGATCGCCGTGTGATCAACAATATAAAAACAGGCTTTCTGCCTGCTTTGCGAACTTTGCACTTTAATGATACCGTCGGCAAAAGCAATTGTGTGTGACCACAACAGGCGAATTCTGCAATACACTCAATTAGTCTGAGGCGAGCAGCGAAGCCGCGATGCCTCGCTGGTTCTCGGAGAATGTCGAGGAGATTTCATGAGTCGCCCAATGCCGCAACATCAAAAAACGGGAGGATTGAATTTCTCTCGCCGTACTGCTTTGCATCGCCTCGGGGCTGGGGCGATCAGCCTGCCTGGGTTGACGTTGTGGACAGGACCTCCAGGGGCGACTGCCGCTCTGACTGACGTAGCTCGCCAGGCACCCACGGCCAAATCGATCATTTTTCTGTCGCTATTTGGCGGACCACCTCACCAAGACACATTTGACATCAAAGAACTCGCTCCACTGGAAATTCGGGGTGAATTCAAGTCGATCGCCACGTCACTGAACAGCTTTCGCGTGTGCGAGTATTTGCCTGAACTTGCGAAACTTGCTCACCTGTATACCGTTATCCGATCCGTCACGCACAATGACAATGCTCATGAATCGGCATTTTATTCGTTGATGACCGGCTGGCCTCACCCTCAGCCAAACACCAACGCTCGTCCGCATCCTTCCGATTATCCCAACTTCGGTGTGGTCATGGAACAGCTTAGACCACCAGATGATGCTGTTCCCGGATTCATGCTGGCTGGTGGAGTGACCACCGGCGGCATTGGACAGACGGCAGGCTTTCTGGGCCGCAGTCGGGCTCCGTATGTGTTACCACAGGATGCTAACAGTCCACAGTTCTCTGTGCCCGATTTCGACCTCGATGCAGAAGTCAGCAATCCTCGCCTTTCTCAGCGTCGAAGTCTGCTTGAACATTTCGATGATGTCACACGCATGGCCGATCTCCGTGTGTCTCACCAGTTCTCGGCAATTCAATCACGCGCTTTCGATATGTTGTCGTCAACCCGGCTGCGGCAGGCGTTTGACCTCAGCCAAGAATCACCGGAGCATCGTGATGCGTACGGGCGGAATCCCTTTGGCCAGAATTTGCTGGTAGCTCGTCGACTTGTGGAAGCCGGCGTGCCCGTCGTCCAGGTGAACTGGCGAAACAAGGGCGACGGCGGACTGGATACGCATTACGACAATTTTAACCAGTGTAAAGGAACTTTGCTGCCTCGACTTGATGCTTGTCTTTCTTCGCTGCTGATCGATCTGACGGAGCGTGGTCTGCTGGACCAGACACTGGTGGTTGCGGCGGGTGAATTCGGTCGGACACCAAAGATTAATGATTTGGCGGGGCGTGATCACTGGGCTGGCTGCAACTCGATGCTGCTTGCTGGCGGAGGAATTCGCAGTGGGTTCACCTACGGATCATCCGACCGCATTGGTGCGTATCCTGCGACCAATCCGGTCGGTCCCTGGGATGTTTACGCGACAATGCTCCATTGTTACGGGATTAATCCGGAAACCCTCATTCACGATGTCACAGGACGCCCTCATCCAATTTGCAAGGGCACTCCAATACACGCTGTGTTGAACGATTCGCGTTCGGTGCAGAGCGAGCGGCCTGAATTACCGACGCGATTGCGAGTGAGTTCCACCACACCCATTCCTGGTAATTCTTCTGTTGCCGAGGCCATTGTCTATCGGACTCGCCGCAACAGTGTGGACGACTCGATAATGATGTACGTCTCGGGTGGCGAATTCACCATGGGTAGTAATCGATATTCCATTGAGATCCCTACTCACTCGGTGCGAGTCAGCCCGTTCTGGATGGCGCGGACTCCGGTGACAACTGCGATGTACAAAGTCTTTGTTGCGGCGACCAGCCATCGAAGTCAGGAGTTTTATAACCAGCATCTTGTAGATTCGACTCTATTTTATTGCGACGACCATCCAGCCGTTGGCGTTAGTTACGACGACGCTGTCGCATACTGCCACTGGGCGGGCGGACGACTGCCAACAGAAGCGGAATGGGAATTTGCGGCGCGTGGCACCGATGGACGGGAATATCCCTGGGGCAATGATCCGCCAAGGCCCGGACGAGCTGTCTATGGGCGAGTGATTGGCCATGGTGGAAAACCAGATCCTGTGGGCACGACTCCCGGCGACTGTAGTCCGTTCGGCATTCTGGACATGGCTGGCAATGTACTGGAATGGTGTGAGGACTTCTTTGGTCCATACCCTGCGAATGGTTCGGAGCCGCAGGTAAATCCTCGAGGTGCAGCCCAGGGGAGCAGTCGAGTCCTGCGAGGCGGGTGCTGGTGTTATGAAGCTCGTTCGTTGCGTGTCACAGAGCGACTGCAGCAGCCACCTCTGCAGAAACTCTGTTTGATTGGGTTCAGGATGGCTATAGATGTGAGTCCGGCAGACGACGGGAAGAATAAGTAACCGCTTAGTCCATCGCCCATTGATCGCACCGTGTCGTCGGACGGCGAAGGCGGCGTTTCGTGGTTGCTGCAACCGTCATTAGTCGCGCCATTCGCACGGCACACCCATTACGGCAATGAGCAAACGTGCGGCTCACTGCTACTTTAACGACACAAGATATGCGATCAGATCTGCCGCCTGCTGAGTTGTGAGATCTCTCATCATCTGATCCGGCATGATGGACTTCGTCTGAGGTACCAATTCTTCCACTTCAGAAGTCGGGACTCGCACCTGCTTAGTTTCATTGCCCTGTAGAACATTCAGCACGACCTGACTCTCCGATTTTTCAGCAAGAATTCCGCTATAAACCTTTCCATCTGTAGTCTGAAGGGAGTAAGCGATATACTTCGGATCAATCCGCCTGGAAGGTTCTGCCACAGCTTCCAGCAGTTCCTCAGGCTTGTACTTCTTGCCGATTTCTGTCAACTCCGGTCCGACGATTCCTCCTTCCTGTTTCACTCGATGACAATTTCGGCATTGTGAAGCACTGCCGAAGAATAGCTGGCGACCTTGTTCCGGATCGCCGGCCAGCGCGAGAACTGAGTGTGGATCAAACAGTTCTCCCAGACGCTGAATTCTTTTTTCTTCCGGTACAAAGCGCTCAAACAGATCACGAACGTTCGAGTTCGGATGAGCTATCGCAGCATTGATGAGCGACTGCCCCCAAGGGGCGGGCGCTGGTTGCTCTGACAAAGCGTATGCGGCCATGAAGGCAGATCGAGCACCGCCCAGAATGTCGCTCATGGCGATTGCTCGATCTTCGTCCGGCAGGTTCGCCGTTGCTGCAAGCCGACTCAAAACTGACTGATACTCTGTGTCTGATTTCTCGGCCGCTGCAGTCAAGGCGGCTTTCTGTAACTCTGTCGCTACGCGGTGTTCTTCCATCTTGCGAGCATCTTCTTCATTCTTTAACTCAGCGAGTTTTTCTTCTGCCAGTTTAGCATCTTCCGAGTCGCCGTTTGCTGCGTCTGCCACAGGCTTCTTGTCTGCCTGTTCAGTCGATGCCGTTGTGGCAATCGCTGGTGGTAGTTTTCTAATCCAGTCATGAATGAGTTTCAGACCCTGTTCGTCGTGCTGCCGGGAGCTGACATGAGGCATTCTGCCGCGTCCGAGCTTTGAAAGTCGGTAAAACAGGACTGACGCGAACGGGTCACCGGGGGCGATAAGACGTGCGTCAGTGAGCTCGAATGTTCCGTGCAGAGCGTATTCGTTCACCAGTTTGGTATCTTTGAGCTCCTGCGAGAATTTCACTTCCAGTTTCGCATTTCCACCTCCGTCGGCGACATGGCAGACAGAACAATTGACGTGAAGCCATGCGCGAGCTTTAGCATTCGTGTCTGTGCTCTCGCCATACGGATTTGGCAGTTCGGTATATTCGTTCAGTTTTTTCTCCACCGGTTTTGTAAACATCCCGATGTGATTCCATGCCCGTAGCTGGTTGTCACGAATACCGTGATAGTCATGTTCACGATTCATCTGAGCTGTGCTGAACCCGAGCACAAAGCCTGCCGCGCGGGAATGACAGGCCATACATTCGTCCCGACTAGGGATTCGCCAGGTCTGCTGCCGTTTGCCACCCGGCGCGGATTCATCCGGAACGCTCAGTTTCAGATCCATGCCGCGAGCACCCACGAGCTCTGCGTCAGTCTGTCCATCATTCCACAGATACGAGTAGCCCAGCCAGTGATTCTGTTGTTTGACAAGGATCCGAGTTTCAATTCGCTGGCGTTGATTCGTTTCACTTCTGTTCACGGCCGCCGATGAATTCAAATCAAATGAAATGGTCTCCATGTGAACCGTACCATCAGGAAAGCTCCATGCACCCATCGACTTTGAGTCTTCCATAAAATCGGCCTTCAGATCTCCCGGAATAGCAGCGAAACGAACTTTTGTTCCACCGTCAACCCACTGGGGAGCATTCACAGAATAGGGGATCATTCCCTCAGCAACCTGATGCGCGGACACAGAAACAAACATGCCTGTCTCGCTCAGTTTCCTCGGAAACGGCGGTCCAGCGACCTGCTCCGGTGCATGCTCAAGCGTGTAGAGTTCACCCGTCGGATGATCAATGAGGTAAATCTCACCGTCTCGACCAACTCCGAAACTTGCGATTCGCAGCGAAGAGTCGGCAAGCTCCTCCTGCCAGGTAACTCGTTGTCCGTCGTATTTGAGTGCCCACACCTGACCATATTCGTAATCGCCGTAGAAGTAGGCGCCTTGCAACTCCGGAAACTTTGTTCCGTGATACACATACCCCCCGGTGATTGAGCGACATTCCGTATGATGATGCTCGAACACCGGTGGAATGATTGGCCCCGGACCAATCTGCTTTTTCGGATGAAACGGATGGCTGCCTTCTTGGACACTCCATCCATAGTTGCCTCCCTTCTGGACAACTCGCACCATTTCCCACAGGTCCTGTCCGACATCTCCGACCCAGAGATCGCCCGACTCTTCATCGAAACTCATACGCCATGGGTTTCGAAAACCAAATGCCCAGATCTCCGGACAGGCGTCCGGAACATTGACGAATGGATTATCGGGCGGAATTGCGTACGCCTTGCCCTCGGCAGGATTTTCAACATCCAGTCGCATCATAACGGAATAGAGATCGTTGACTCCCTGTCCGGTTGCTTTCGGATCAGATCCTGAAGTTGTGTCGCCGGTACAAATGTAGAGATAGCCATCCGGTCCGATGATTGCTTCACCACCATTGTGACCACCGGCCAGCCATTCAATAATCACTTCTTCACTGTCAGGCGATGACTTACGAGGGTGTTCCAGACTCGCTCGAAATCGCGATACGCGACTCTTTCTATCCTTCTCTTCTGCCTTATCCTGGGGATCTGAAGGACTGAAAACAAAAATCTGTCCGTTCTCTTCATAACGGGGGTGAAACGAAAACGCATAGATCTGACGCTTTGTGTCAAGAAATAGTTCGCGGCTCGCATCATCTGGAGACTCGGCCGTAAATGAGTAAATCTTCCCGCCAAGTTCCGCGACCAGAAAACGATCCGTTCCCGGTTCCTGAGCGATAAAAACAGGCTGATCAAATTTGATTTTTGGGAACGCTCGCTGAACCGTATATTTCGGCGGAGGCTCAGGCGTCCCCGCGATCCGGGATGTCGTCCATGGAATTCGCATTGCAATGCCGTGAGGACGTTCGTTTTCGTCCGGCATGATACCGTGCGAATGTATTGAGGTGCTGCAAAGTAAAGTTGTCAGCAAAACCAAGATCTGCCATCGCATTCAAGACGTTCCCGGGTTAAGCGTTGTCGGCAAGCGCACGCCGTGTGTGCGGAGGAGGAGTTTTGGAGGCGGACTACCGGCACAACAGCATTTCAGAATCCAGCACCGTATTTCCGAAATAAATTTCACTCACCACACTAGTCTCATATGACGGCCAGGTCCACTGAACTAAAGAATCTCCCGAACTTTGACAGTGATTCCGCGATTCTCCGGTGTCTAACCAAAACTCCGGTCCTGGAACAAAAACGCTGGCACAACCCGCCCCGCCTTAGCTCGACTCCCCTGTTCAAGAAAAAAAGACAGTGTTTTCCGGGACAACGTTTCCACCATTTTTTCTTCTGGACTAATCTCGAGGGCAGTTTAAGGCGGAAAGATCATTGTGGTTACCGACTCCATACTCAGTTCGAAATCTTTCGTGGCACGGTCAGTCGTGTTGATGTCAGTGGCTCGAAGCCCGGGAGTGGGGCGGACGAACGAGCACTGCCAAGCATCGCCCTGCACGCCGATCGTTGGTATCTGATGGATCGGGGTTATGCGAAGTTCTTACTCTGGAACGTCAGCGATCACTAAAAACCGTCGATCACGTTCCCGTCATTCCGGATGATCAGGTTTCTGAGAATTTCGTCAGCGATCGTGATCGGAATGAAACGCACAGAACCATCTGTAAAGAACGCCTGAAATCCCTGTTGCCGGATCTCGCCGAGGCCCGCCGCTGGATTCTCCGGGTCGAATGGCAGATCTTCCGGCTTTGTCCAGATCACAGCGTTCTCTGGATTGACTTCCAACACAAATATGGTGTTTGATGTGCCGTCGGTCACATCTTCAATCGAAATGCCTTCGGTCCCTTCCATCATCGTTCCCGCACCGTCCGCAGTCAGGAAGATGGTCTTTTCCAAATCGTTGAAACTCTTTGACTGATAAACCTCCGGCATCATTTGAACCAGTGTCAGGTTGTGTTCACTGTCCCATGGTTCATCAAGATGAAACTGTTCATACAGTTCGTTCTGCTCAAGGTATGGCAACAGGTGGACACGCCAACTGAGCAGCGAATTCCCCGACTCGTCGTAGTTGGCTCGGGCAGGAAATGCGTTGAACGTATCATGATAGTTATGCAATGCCAGCCCGATCTGCTTCAGGCTGTTCTTGTCCTGTGTGCGGCGAGCCGCCTCACGGGCCTGCTGAACTGCCGGAAGCAACAACGCAATTGCCACGGGACCGCCCACCATTGAGCTATCAATCAGGTTCGCTTCGATCACGACATCGGTCCCCGACACTTTCGGCGCGATCTGGCTGAAATAACTTCCGGCAACTCGCCGCGCATATGCCAAAGTCGCCTGCTGAACGGGATCATCGCCCGCCATGCTCTTTTCCATCTCCTGCATCGCCATTTGTTGACCGAAACTCAAAGCTTCGGTGATCGCAGCGGACGTTCGCCCAGCGGCGTCTTCATCGGTCGTGCTCAGGACGCACGATAGTTTCAAGCCCTCCGAAAGATTCATCCAGGCCCTGACTGAATTCACGTCTGCCGGAAGTCCTTTGAGTCCTTCCAGAGCCGGAGGCATGGGAGGTGCTTCCTGCAATCCCGCCATGACGAAGCCACGAATGATCTCAACATTGGCGACCGCCACGATGTGACCGTTATCGCGAGCATCCAGCAGCATCGTTCCGACGGAACTGCCACCCGCCTGAGTCAGACTCTGTCGGACGCTTTCTTCCGTTCCAATCAATACCGTGCCGTCCTGAAACTCCATGGAACACATCGGGGCTGCTGCAGCGGAATTCGCCTTCCAGTAATGCTGCCCATTGCTGAATTCAACCTGTGCGCTATGCTCCGGCTGATGCCACGGAAATTCCGGCTGCACGCCATCCTTCATTTTGAACAGGAATCCAAAGTTGAATGGTGGCTCACCGACAGGCAGAGTGCCGAAAGCAGCGAACGCTTCCACATCCAAAGGATTCACACCAAACTGCTGTTTCCCCGTGGCTTCGATCACCTCAAACGGCATCATTTGTAACCCGGGGTCAGCTGTCATACGACTCGGGCGAATCGCGGCAGCGGCAATCGTGCCTTTTGGCATGTGTGCCACAATGGTCGCCAGCGGGTCGGCATCCGAGATCCGTTTCTGAATCGCCGCCTGCTTATCCGTTTCACCAGCGAGTTCATAGAGAATACCAAGTTGATTCAAAGTCTGCAGAAACGATTTGTCCGTACTGCCCAGAATTGGCTCTTCGATTGACGCCGTTTCCAGATATGCTTTTTCCGAGTCCGCGAAACGCTCAGTATCCTGATACAACCGGCCCAGATTGAAGCTGGTGGCTGCGTATTGCAGGTCCTTGCCGGTCGTCGCTTCACGTGCCTTCAGACTGCGCTGATACGCAGCCTCTGCTTCAGGAATTTTCTTCTGTAACCACAAAGCCTGACCGTATTCGTTGAGTGCGCCGGCAACGAACGGATGCGATTCACCGATGACGGCAACCTGCGCATCAACCAGTTGAGAAAAAATCTGCGCCGCGACGTCATATTGGCCGCTCTTCAGAGCCTGAGCCCCATTCGGTTCGGCTTCGGCTGCGACGGAATATGCAATCTGCTTCGCGCGAGGTGCGGAACTGAGCTTCTTTGCAGCTACAGCTTTCCAGTGCATTGTCCTGGCGGATGGATGATCCGGGCCGAGTACTTCTCCATAGAGTTTTCCAAGTTCGCTCCGTAACGTCGCAGATTCTTTGAATTCGTTCCGTCTAAACAACTCATCCGAAAGGTACTCACCATCGTTTCCATAGACGTTGCGTAACTTGACGATCAGATCGTCATCTTCCTTGTTGGCTGTCGCAACCTGAAATGCCTTGCGGTGAATGTTGACGATGGAACGCAGTGCGACAATGGCCTTGTCCTCTGGTCCGTTCTTTTGCAGTTCGGCATACTCCTGCAGTAACTGAGTCTTCATCTGAATCAATTGATCGAGATCGCTCGGCAGTTCTGCGTCATCCTGCGCCGATCCCAAATGCGGCATGGTCATGACCAAAGCCAGAAACAGAAAAACCTTCACGAGTTTTACAGAATCCGTCTTCATCGGCGCTCACCTTGTCGCATTGAGTTGAGTGTCAGTGACTATGAACAGTCAGGATTTTGCTGAGTTGCCGCTCCGGATTTCGAAGGCAGTTTGCGAATTCGTTAGCGTCTCCTCATGGCCTTCCCGACCTTCGCATCATCGCATCCTGAATAATGTTCGCAAGCAACTTTGTTGATGCGCCATGCGCAGCATTGTAAGTAATGGCAGCACCGGCCATATCGCCGACCGGTCCCTTTCGAGCAGTCGGCCTCAGGCTTGACCACATCCAGTCCTTTGGACTTTCCTTTTCAATTTCGTCGGTCGGGACTGACATCACTTAGTTCGAGGATTGATAGTCACGACCGGATGTTCGCTTTGACTCGAATTTTTGGTTCGTGCAATAAATGCGTGACTCCAGAGGCCTCAGACGAGCTGTAAAGCCACCCTGATCGATGGTCAATCTGTCGGAACCATAGAGTTCATACAGTTCGCGGCCGTCACAGCAAGTCAGACCATGGATCTCGACTCCCAAATGCCGATGATTGTCCTCATTCACCAGCATCACCAGTAGATCGTCACCCGATCGACGAACATCGACGCTGATGCCCTGCCCGGCAGGCTCAAACAGATCCGGCACAACCACGGCCTTCGCCCCGGGCCACGGCGGCTGAGTCAGGAACGGCTGCAATGCCGCCAGTTCGGAAGTCAGTGCATAAACGGACTGTCGAAACGCCGGGTCCCGAATTTCCGTGCTGCCCCAGTACAACACTGCCTGGGCACCATGGACGACTGATGCATAAGCCATGTATCGCGTTTCGGGAAAATGGGGATAGCGGACGCCGCGACGAGGAACCATGGTGTGCCATGAGAACGCCTGCAGCACCATCCATACCGGTTTACCGCGTCCCACATACTTCCAGCGATCGACCATCTGGTTGACGCTGCGCAGATCGAACTCTTCTGTGCCACGAACAGGATAATAGTCGCATCCCAGACAGTCTACGGAATTCACATAGCCCCGAGTATAGCGGAGATCACTGTCGGCAGCCTCGTTCATCCAGAATGGTCGGTGATGGGGATCCAGCGATTTGACCAAGGCGATGCCTTCTCGCATCTTTGGCAGAATCAAGGCTGCCTGCGCTTCAGCATACTCAATAGCTTTCGGCCGTTGTTCGTACCAGTCTTCCTTTGTGAATCCGGCTGTCTTTTGCAGGCCGCTGTAAGCAGTGAATGTCCAGATAATCTCATCCGGCCCTTCCCACACGGCCAGAGCCGGATGATCCATCAGCGACTTGATCTGATTGCGTAATTCGTCGGTTGCTCCCTGTTGAACCGATATGGGGACCCAACCCAGAGCACCGGACAAGTGAACTCGATCCAGATCATTGCGGCTGCTGCAGCGAATCAGGTTTACTCCAGCATCCGTCATGTCCTTCAGTGCTGTGTCATCACCCGGAAGTTCATAGAACCCGATGGGAAACAGGGATTCATTCCCACGCTGCAGCAGCAGCGGCTGTTTAGATGCTGTGGCTGCTGGTGCTGTGGTCGACTGAAACGACTCTGTCCGAACCGCAGTCACTGGTTGTGCACTAACGATATGATTTCCTGCAGTAGCCGGAACGACAAATCGCTGGTTCAAATCCGCCTTCGGTGACAACTGCTCAGATGATGTCGGTGTGGAAGTGAAACCGTATTCGCTGCGTCGGATCAAAGCCTGATTTCCCAGTCGCAGACCAGACACTACCGTGGCCGGATGGGCAGGAACATCGAACGTCAGCGATTCTCCTCGGGAAAGAAATCCACTGTATTGCAGTGATTCGCCGTAGACTTCATGGACCAGCTGGATTTCTTCCGGAAGTTCGTTTGGGAGACACCACAGAAAGAAGGTATCATGCCCGCGCAGCAGCATGTGCCATAGCAGGTCTTTGTAGGCCGCAGCACTCATCTGTTTGACACCGGGATCGGCATTCTCGGGAGGCGCGGTTGTGTTCCAGTGTACGAACGGTATGAGTGGCGTTGCGGGAGACGTATTTTCACCCGCGCTGCTGGCTTCTTTGAGCATATTGTAATACCAGCGATAGTCGGTTGATTCGAAATCGTACCAGCTGAACGTGGGATACCAAGTGTAGACGACGGGCATGGCAAACGTGTATCCGGTCTCTTGGAACTCTGGATACCATTCCCGATACCGTGCTTTCTGGTCCCTCAGAAAGGGCATCGAGTCATCCGCTGGTTTCTCGAAATAATCGTACCAGTAACGGTGCCCGTCGTGGGGGCAGACTCCATAGTTGCCGACCAAAGACTGCGGAAACAGCTGCGTCACGGGCTCCGCAAACGCTTCTCTCTGCAGTTGCGAACGGATTCTTCGGAGAGCCGCTTGGTACTGTCGGAAATCCGCGATTTTACTGACATGATTTTGGCAGCGGACACATTTTCTGGAAGCGGTCCAGGAACCATTCCATTCGATTGGGCCGTCGATTTCCCAGTCCGCGAAGATGAAGTCGATTTCGGCGCCGGCGTTCCGGTAAGCTTGCAGGAATTGTTCTACCTGCTGCCGGATTACGGGAATACGATGTTCGAGGGCAAAGGGGCAACCGAGTGCTCCGCCGCATGAACTGTCCGAGAACTTCTGACCGGTAGAGTCCACATGCAGGGTTTCCGGGCTGCCGTCGCAAAAGGAATGCAGACAGGCGGTGGCATTCACGGCGACTGGCTGACCGATCTTCTTTTGCAGTCTCGCGATTCGCAAACCTTCAGCAAGTGATGCCTCGAATGACGATGGCTGCCAGTCAACGGTATAGCCGATGCCACGGGAGTCCAGCAGGCGCAGTTGCTGTTCGGCCAGCTCGTCCGACAGCCCGCTCAGACTGCTGGAGATGGGCAGCACATACAGCGGCAATCTTCCATGGCGAGGATGTACGAGCGGCTTTGTATGTTCCAGGACAGCGGTCAAAGTTTCCGGAATTCTGACATCTGCCCCGGACGTCAGCCCTGTGCTCAAAATCAGCGAAGTAGTGACGACGGCCAGATAACTTCTCAGTGGTCGAATTATCGCCAGTCTTCGGTCCGGTCCCATGAAAGAGCTCCAGCAATTACAAACAGTGGGCAGTGCGATGACAAGGTGTTCTAGCAGACTTGCTTCATCGTGTCTTCCGACGCAACGTTAGGCTTAATTGTTTGGCGGCGACTCGCAGATAAGCGATGACAACACACTACAACTTGCGATGAGTCATTCGGCAAGAGTGTTCCGCAACGAATCCTGCCAAGCCGTCCGCTCAGCCTGCATCGAGCTCAGAACTTTGGGTTGTTCAGCTGCGATGTTGATCGTTTCGCCAGAGTCTTTGATCAGATTGTACAGTTCCCACACAGCCACTTCTGCTGCCCCGTTGTCAGAAGACAGTCTGCGCACCGCCGAATTGTTTAACAGCTTGAATTGATTTCCTGAGAGGGCCGCCTGAGTTTCGAATTGAAACGGGATCGACCTCGAGCGTTCATCTGTTTGCTGTCGGCTGAGTGGCATCAGACAGATTCCATCCAGAGGTCTGTGATCGTCCAGATTCAAACCTACAGCTTCAGCGATGGTCGAAAAAAAATCACTGGAGACACACGGCACATTCGTTTCAAATGGCACTGGAACTAATGGCAAACGTTTAACGAAAACCTCTGCACAGACGTGGTTATGAATAATTGAACGGTATTAGCGCTAGTCGGCCGGTCGTCTCGCGGCTGTTAGTCCGCGACCGCAGGGGAACACGGACTGGAGTTCTCTGTCCGCCCGAGCGGAAGGCCGAACCGAGAAAAGTGGGGCGTCCTAATTAAGCAGCCCGAGAGTTGTGCCGCTGCAATGCAGCATGTACCATCGTCACCTCACACTGAATTTCTGTGCAGTGGGCAGGTTAGATAGATTTTCGTGTGCAACTGACACTTTAGAAAGGTCAACGATGTCTGATACTGGCTCCGGATCCGCGGTATCGATCCCCTCCAGCAATTCTTCAGCAGCGCATTCTGTGTGGCTTCTGTTTCTGGCAATCGTGCTGGGAGGGCTGGCAGGTGGTATGGCTTGGGGCATTCGCGGCCAGTATGGTCATGAAATGGGGGCGATGATTTTCGGTATCTTGGTGGGGTTTACTCTCGTTCTGCTGTTCATGCCAAATGCCAGTGCACTGCAGGCGGCTCGAGTGATCGGGCTGTTTACGCTGGCGATCGGTTTTGGTGGTTCCATGACATATGGTCAGACTGTGGGACTGACAATGGACTCGGGAGTTCACGGCAATGTTTCTGATCCACATTGGAATCGGGATGCTTACCTGTGGGGCATGCTGGGACTCGCTCTCAAAGGTGGACTCTGGATTGGTTTCGGCGGATTATTTCTGGGTATGGGGATGAGCGGAAAACGATACACCGCTCGAGAAATGCTCTGGATCGGGATTGCGATGCTGGGGCTCTTTGTGGTCGGTCGGTGGGCACTGAATACACCGTTTGAACCGGATCTGAAAAATCTGCCGGTGTTCTACTTTTCCGATCACTGGCGCTGGGAACCAGCTGAGAACGTCAAACCGCGCGCGGAACTCTGGGGAGGATTGCTCTTCGCATTCGCGGGGCTTTCTGCATATCTGTTTCGGATCAAACGGGATCGACTGGCAGTCAGCCTCGGATGCTGGGGCATCCTGGGTGGGCTTGGTTTCCCGATCGGGCAGGCATTTCAGGCGGCTTATGCATGGGATGCCGAAAAGTTCACGCGCTCGTCGTGGTGGCAGATTGGATATAACACATGGAACATGATGGAGGTCACATTCGGAATAGTTGCCGGTGTGGTGCTGGGTGTGGGCACCTGGGTCAGCCGTCATCGAATTTCACAGGATCGTGCCGCTGCCGTGGTGAGCCTCTCCCCAACCACTGACGGTTGGTTGAGTGCTTCATACGTGTATGTCCTGTGTCTGGGGTGGTACTATGGCGATTCCGTTTTTACTCTGGTTCACGCTCATGGTCTGCTGCTGGGGATGATTCCGATGATCGCCATCGCAGGTGGACGGTACTCCCCCTTTCTATATGTGCTGCCGATCGTAGCGCTCAGCATTATCGTGAAGACTTTTCTGGCAGTTTGTCGAGATGCGGACTTTGTGGGTACGTCGGCTGGGCTGATATTCGTCGTGACGATTCCGCTGGTACTCCTGATTCATTTCGCCCTGCGTCTCGGAAACAGGACTCTGGATGACATGTCTGCACGGAACTTTGCCCGATTCGGCCTTCTGCTGACATCAGCTCTGTATTTCTGGTTGAATTTCGCGTTCCTCGGATTTCAGTGGCAATGGTGGAGTGACTGGAAAGGAATGCTGGCTCAAAAGACTTCGGGCGGCATTTATATCGTTGGCTGGGTTGTGTTATCTCTTGCCGCACTCTGCAGCCGGCAGACCGCAGCGGTGAGTCAGAAATCGGCGTAACAATCATTGATGCACGTTCTGACGATGGAGCCTGTGTCATCGGTGTTCCTTAACTGACGAAAACTGCCGGGAGAAAGTGAATGAAAATCTGGCTGGCTGCAATTCAATGTATTTCGCTGATGATCACCACTGCTGTTGCACATGAAGATCATCCGGCAACACGTTCAGATTCGGAAGGTCTGAAAATCCTTGTGTACTCTGACACCGGATACTACCGACACCCCGATATTCCGAAGATTAATCGCTGGCTGGTGCTGCTCGGCCACGAGAACGGCATGGAAGTCGATATTACCGAACATTATCTCGATCTGCAGCCGCAGGTTCTCGATCAGTACGATGTGCTGCTGCTGAACAACGCCAATGAACTGGATAAAGTTCTTCCCGAAGAACAACGAAAGTCTGTCGAAAACTGGTTTACGCCGGGCAGCAAAGGAGTCGTGGCACTGCATGCGGCTCTGGTCTATCAACAGAAATGGCCCTGGCTGAATGAGCTGGGCGGATGTGATTTCAACAGTGATTCCGAGTTTCATCGAGCCAAAGTGACGGTCGATCCGGCGGCTCTGGATCATCCCACGATCAAGGGACAGCCCGCTAAATTCTGGTACGAGGCGAACTGGACTAACCACGATCGCACAGTGACCGGTCGGCCAGGATTTCAGGTGTTAATGCGGGTCGATGAATCCACCTATGAACCCGTTCAGGAATGGTTCAGGCAGCGAAACGGCAAGCCGATGGGCAAGGACCATCCGATCGCATGGACCCACGAACCGAAGAATGGTGGCCGATTTTTCTATACAGAGTTCGGTCACGATCTGAGGTCACTGAATACCCCATTCGCCAGACGGCACCTGCTGGAAGGCATTCGCTGGGCAGGCCGCTCGTCGAAACCTGTACAATCCGATCCGCCGGAGAAAAAGTAATTCCTCCTCCGACGTTCATTTCTCATGTTCTTCTGCGTTTCTGTTTCTTTTCGCCGACAAGTTCGACCGCCGTCTTACATCTTTCACTTTGGAGCTCTGACTGTGCAGAAAAAAGTATCGTTCGTCCGTAGGACTTCCAACGCAGCCTCCGCAATTTCTGTTGCCATGACCCTGTTCATGTGTACCTCGACCGCAGGGGCAGGTGAGACTCCACAGGCCGCATCCGGTATAGTTTCCGCTGGAGTAGCTGCGCGAACACCTCGCCCGAACTTGCCGGATGTCTGGCTGAAACGTGGCGAAACACAATTGTTCCCGCTGGGCTGGTACGATCCCCCGGCCGACGATGTCGATCTTCAGAAACTCGCAGACGCCGGAATTAACCTGGTACGGTGCGGTGACAGAGCGTCTCTGGATCGCGCCGCAAAATGCGGACTGCAGGGATGGTTGTCATTGTCAGTGCAGCAAGGCGCCACACCGGAACTGAGGAAGCAGATTGAGTCGGTTGTTGATCACCCGGCTCTGGCTGTCTGGGAAGGACCAGACGAAATCGTATGGGGTTTCACCGCGTACAGCGGACTTCAGAAAACGGCTGGCATCAGCAAAGAAGACTGGTTCGAACAACGCCCCAATGCCAAAGCCTATGCAGCAAAACAGGCAGCCGACATTCTTCCGAAAATGCGAGAGGGAATCGCTCTGATCCGATCTCTCGATCCTCGAAAACGTCCGTTCTGGATGGACGAAGCAGTGGACAGCGACCTTCGATACGTTCGGGGCTACATGAATTCCATCGATACCGTCGGGTGTAATTATTATCCCGTGAGAAAGGGCGAATTTGACCTGCGTGCGGTCAGCGCGATGACAGATCGCTATCGAGCTGTGGGTCGCGGAAAACCTGTCTGGAACGTGCTTCAGGCGTTCTCATGGCATCCGATGGTTCCGGAACGCGGACGCCGATATCCTCACTTTCATGAATCGCGATTCATGGCCTACACGTCGATTGCTCATGGAGCTCGAGGAATTTTTTACTGGGGATCGTTCTGCATTGACGACCAGAAATTTCGCGAATCTCTGTATGCTCTGACATCAGAACTGGCGACAATTCAGCCCTTCCTGACATCATCCCCGATGCCCTCCGTGCATGCGGAAGTCATTCGTGATCTATTTGAGCCCGAAGGCCGGGGAGTGCGAGCGGTTGCCAGAAAAGTGGGCGACGATCTGCTGATCATTTTGGTCAATGAAGATGAACATCGACATCTGGCGGTTGATGTGCGCGGTCTGAACGACTGGAACGGACGAACTTTCCATGAAATGTACGGTACCGATGAAGCGACCGTTGATCAGGGCGATCTCGCCGTCCGTATGAAGCCCTTTGAAGTCCGGCTCTACTGCACAAGTCGAAGTTATGAAACCACCCATCGGAATGGACGGGAGTTTATATCACCCGAGGCTGACAAGTAACTCGATCGTTGTGGATTGTCCGGTTACAAAACTCCATCGGCTGCGGCATGGCGCCGGAGTTCAGCTGGATTGCTGATCTGTGGGGCTTGGTTTTTCGGAATGAAACCGCAGGTATCCTAGGACGTTGCTGATCAGAAAAGACACTTCCATCACACTGCCGACCGGAGATTCTGCAAGCAGGTTATGGATCAGCCAGACGGTGTTTCCGCAGATGAAGCAGAGTCGCATGATGCGGTTCGATTTCTGAAAACTGCCGAATGTACCCAGCAGAGCACCCAGCAATGCCAGAAAGCTGAGCGGTCCCTGGTACGTCAGAAAAAACGTTAGGACAGCAGCAGAAGAAAACAGCAGGATCAATTCACGGCGATGAGAATACATTGCGGTGACATATCGCGTTCCCGTCAGAAACATCATGACTGCCGGGGCTGTGCGTCCAAGCAGAAAGAAGTGGCAGGAATTCAGGGCGGCTAGGCAGGTCAGGCAGCGCAGGATTGATTTTCGATCGGGAAAGTGAAACGAAATCAAACCGCATGCAAATGCACCGCACGCGGCAATCTGTGACCAGAAAAACGGAGTCAACCGGTGTTCTCCAGAGAGTCAGGCACTTCGGGAATTCAGATGAGTTCCCGAAGTGGCTGAAAGTGATCAACTAGGAACTGCGGTCTTCCACTGAGATCCTGCATCGACGTGCTTCCTGCATCGATGCCCACGTTATGATAGAGAGTTGCCATGATTTCGCGGTAATCCACAGGTCGCTCATGAACTTCAGCTCCCAGACGATCTGTGGCTCCTATCACTTGGCCGGACTTCATGCCACCTCCCGCCATCAGACAGGAGTTCACGTTTGGCCAATGATCACGTCCCGCCATATTATTGATGCGGGGTGTTCTGCCAAATTCTCCCCAGGCTATGACGGATACATCGTTCAGCATGCTGCGCTGTTTCAGATCCGCAACGAGAGCCGTGATTCCCTGATCGAGCATTGGCAGGCTTCGGCGTGCCTTCGTAAAATTGTCGGAGTGCCAGTCCCAGTTAAACCCGGCGCGACTCTCTCGTTCCAGCGGCCAGGGGCTCAGGGCGAGCGTCACACAGCGTGCCCCGGCTTCGACTAGGCGGCGAGCGATCACGAATCCTTCCAGAAGTTTTCGTCCGCCCTTTTTCGGTACCTCTTCGTCGGGCACTCCGTACGCAGCGAGTAAGCTTGGATCTTCCCGTGTCAGATCCAGCGCTTCGGCAAGCTTACTGGAAGTCAGAACACCGAAAGCCTGACGAGTCAGCGCATCCATGCCATTAAGCAGTTCGCGGGTGTCTGCAGTCGATCGAAATCGATCCAGACCTGTCAGCAGCGCGTTTCGATCCCGCAGGCGATCGGGACTCATGTTTTTCAGCAGCAGATCGCCGTGATCGATTCTCCACGGCGCGAATCCTGAATGAGCAAGTCCCAGAAACCCGGCCTGCCCCAGAGAAGCCCGTGTCATGGACTCTGCCTGTTCCGGAGCGAGACTTATAAACGGAGGCAATGCGGGACTGGCCGGTCCCTGAAGCCGGGAGACAACCGCGCCGATTGATGGCCAGCCACCGCTCGCAAAACCAGATACGAGCTGTGAGTCCCCCTGCTGAGGATGGCTGTCGCGCCCGGTGAGACACTGGTGAACGTTGTGATCATCTCGTCCACCCACGATCGACCGGACGATGACAAAGTCGTTCATCATTCGAGCGAGCCGCGGCATCAGCTCGCAGACTTCGATTCCGGGAGTTTCTGTAGCAATGGGCTGAAACTCTCCACGAATCTCTGAAGGCGCTTCTGGTTTCAGGTCATACATGTCGAGGTGCGGTGGTCCACCAGGAAGCAGGATCATGATGATCGCTTTATGGCGTGACAAACTTTGACTGCTTGATGAAGCGTCCCTGTTCTTTGCGGCTTGAAGGTGCGGCAAAGAGTACCCGCTGACGATCGATGCCCCGGCCTGCAAGACGTAACGTCGCGAAAGCTTTTCGCAGAACGCTTTTGTCGGGGATGGATTCTTCAGCATCGAGCAGGCTTTTCGATTGAACCGGACGGAAACGGATGAAATTAGCTCGACTTTTGCGATTTTTTGGGATGACAACGTGTAGCAGATGGTCTTCACAAAAAGAGCTTCCTGCGGATAGTGTTTGGGTAATCACAGACCAAACCATCCCCGAGCAAGGAAGCTCGGATGATCAAGTTACCCGTTGCGTTGGGAAAAGTCATTGGTGCGTTGGCTCCAGCGTATACAAAAACCAACACACGCACGCGTTTGTGTGTTGCTGACAGCGGCGATCCTGACCGTCGGTTCTCACACCATTTCCAACATTCTGCGGACAGCTGGCAGTCTCGTCCCCGGACAATGGTCAACTTATCACCGCATCTTTTCCAGAGCAAAGTTCTGGCATTGGCGTGTCGCACGAATTCTGGCCACGTTGGTTATCGAAGCGTTCTGTGCCGAGGGACCCATTTATCTGGCGGGTGACGATACCGTCGATGAACATCTTGGGGCAAAGGTCTATGGCAAGGGTTGCCATCGGGATGCGGTTCGATCCTCGCACAAATTTACCGCGTATCGCTGGGGGCACAAATGGATTGTGTTGGCAATTCTCGTGCGTGTTCCGTGGTCGAAACGGCCTTGGGCTCTGCCGGTGCTGGTGACACTGTATCAGCCGGAGGAGCAGAATCAGAAAGCCGGGCGTCGCCACAAAACTCCTTCGAAGCTGATGCGACAAATGCTGGCTGTTCTGCTGAGCTGGTTTCCTGAGCGAAAATTCGTGTTTTCCGGCGATAGGGGCTATCATCGTGACAGTCTTGGCGCGTCTTCAAACGCGGATTGCCAAGTTCAGCTTCGTGAAGCGGATTCATGTCCAATTGAGTCGCATGCCAGAACAAGGTCAAAATCCCAATGCGAGTGGCAGAACCATATCCGGCTGCATTCAGCTGCTGACCACGAATATTCCGGCAAGAATCTCCGCGTCCCGGATTGGACGTTCACTTTCGCGAAGTCCGGGGCGGCAGAATCTGCCGGATGATTTTCGCTGGTCAGTCTGATTATTTTTGACACATAAACTGTAGCGGTACTTCCGGCCGCGTCGATGACAACAGTGGTAAGGATTTTTCGCAATCTGCCAAGGCTGGCGATTGCTCCTTCGAGGATATAGCAGAAGGTTTGAAAAAGATGCGAAAGCACACGATACTAGCCAAGGCCGCCAGCGTCGCTGTGTGCTTTGGAATTCTCCTGTCCAGCACCGCCTCTGCATTCGACGGAAGCAGTTCGCAGGTTGCTCGTGATATCGAGTTGACCAGCGATGGCACTCTGCACGGACAGATCTACACGTCTGAAGGCCGCGTGGTGGAAAATGCCGCCATCGAACTTCGATACCAAGGCACAACCGTGGCTCAGTCCCTGACCGGTGCGAATGGGGACTTCGCTATTACTGGCGTTCGAGGCGGGGCTCACGACCTGTCTGTCGGCTCAGCAACAACCTCCGTACGACTTTGGAAGAACGGCACTGCGCCAGTTGGTGCGGTTGATAGCTTGGTTTTTGCAGCGGACGAAAATATCGTTCGCGGTCAGGCGTGCGATGAGTACGGTAATCCGTGCAATACCTGTGCTCCGCCAAGTTCCGGCTTTGGGCTGATCGATGTTGTCACGCTGGCAATGGTCGGCACTGCTGTGACGGCACTGGTCTTCACAATCAAAACGCAGAATGACATCGAAGACCTTAAGGATCAGCTTGCATCACCGTAACCTTTTGTCTCTGGGCACGACTCAGTCTCACGACCGGAACTCATCCAACGAAACAGCCCGCAGTTTTCTGCGGGCTGATCTTGTTATTCAACAGCCCGAGGCGTCAGCGAGGGAACTGTTCTATCAGCCGGCGTCCGTGACAATCTCAAAAACTTCGCTGTCCAGCTATAGGGCACCTTTGCCGGTGATCACGACGCGAATTGTGCGTAACAGAATCTTAATATCGTTCCGGATGCAGCAGTTCTGAAGGTACAGCAGATCATAAGAAACCTTTCGGCGAAAGCCTTCCAGTTCGTTGTCGTAGCCGTTCACGACCTGCGCGATTCCAGTGAGCCCTGGCTTCAGGCCAAGTCGGTCGATGAAATTCGGAATCTGATCCTGTAGCTTCATCATGAATTCCGGTCGCTCCGGTCGTGGTCCAATCAGAGACATGTCGCCCTTCAGGATATTCCAGAGTTGCGGCAGTTCATCGATTCGCGTTCGCCGCAGCAAGCGACCAATCGGTGTAATTCGCGGGTCGCCCTCTTGTGCAAACTGGGCTCCGTTCTGTTCGGCGTCGTTTCGCATGGTGCGAAATTTGTAGATCGTGAACGGGCGACCAAAGTTGCTCAGTTCCCGTCGTTCTTGGCCCGGCTGACGACGGTCAGTTTCGTGAACCAGTTCCTGCGAGTCAGCCCGTCGATCATTCTGTTTTTTCTTGCGCAGATTAAGTCCGATGCGTGTCTGCGAATAAATCACGTGGCCCGGCGATGTCAGCTTCACCAGAATCGCGGCAGTGATCGTGAGCGGCGAAGTCGCGATGAGCAGAAACAGCGCCGCGACGATGTCGAACGCCCGCTTACAACTCCGCAGTGACAGCGACAGACATCTCACGTTTTCACGTGGCCCATCCAGCGTTAAGCGTGTCAGCCATTCCGTGTCGGGAACATCAATCGAATGTTGTGCAACGAGCGTTGAGAACAACGGAGTTTCTTCAGGTCGTCGATGTGCGACGTGGCGACATTCGACTGGATGTTCCAGAACTGCGGTCGCATTCATTGAACAGAGCTTCCGAGCAGACTCAAAGCCGAAATACCAGCGCATCACAGACCGACTGCGCAGCTGTATTGCATGAAGTATAAGGCACTGTCGTAAGGCGGTGGCATCGAATTTCCGGAAAATCGATTCGTCCCACTCGGCTGAAGGTATCGTTCACGTCTGTGCGGCCCTGTTGCAATATGGCAACAAATTTGTCACGTTACGCATGACTCGTGTCGAGGACAACCTGACTAATTGTTACAATCGGAAAAACTGGCAATGGCGGCGGCTATCGTCTGATCGATGTCAGCGTCCGTGTGAACAGCCGACACGAACAGTGCCTCAAACTGACTGCACGGAAGATACACACCACGATTCAGCAACCCATGGAACCAGCGTGCAAATCTCGCAGTGTCCGACGTCGTCGCTGAAGCAAGGTTGGTTACCGTTTGCGACGTTAGAAAGACCGTCAACATGCTGCCGACACGGTTGATACGCACATCAACGCCCGCCGCACTGGCCGCAGACTGAAATCCGACCGCCAGTTTCTCCCCGATCTGTTCCAAACGAGGATAAGGATTCCGTTCGCGGATCAGATTGAGCATAGCGATCCCTGCGGCCATCGCGACCGGATTGCCGGCAAGAGTTCCAGCCTGATAGACCTTGCCGACCGGTGACACGCAGTTCATGATGTCGGCCCGCCCGCCATAAGCTCCAACCGGCATCCCGGCCCCGATGATCTTGCCCAGTGTTGTCATGTCCGGAGTGATGCCGAATAATTGCTGGGCCCCTCCGGCCGCAACTCGGAAACCCGTCATCACCTCATCAAAGATCAGCACCGTACCATGCTGCGTACACAAGCGACGCAACAGAGACAGGAATTCAGGCGTCGGAATCACGCAGCCCATGTTGCCCACAACCGGTTCCAGAATCACAGCTGCCAGTTGATCACCGTTTTCCTGAAAGGCCACTTCCAGACTTTCGCAATCGTTGTAGGGCAATACCACGGTGTCGGCTGTCGCTCCGGGCGGCACCCCAGGACTCGACGGACACCCTAGGGTTAACGCACCGCTGCCGGCGGCCACCAGCAGACTATCAACATGTCCGTGATAACACCCGGCAAACTTCACAACCCCGTTTCGTCCTGTGAAGCCACGAGCAACGCGGATGGCCGACATCGTCGCTTCGGTGCCGGAGTTGACCATCCGTACCATTTCGACCGAAGGCACCATGTCGATCACCAGTTGAGCCAGTTCAGCCTCAGCTTCCGTCGGCGCACCGAAACTCGTGCCGATGATCAGCGCCTGTTCGATCGCCTGCAGAATCGCCGGATGCCGATGCCCAAACAGATGCGGTCCCCATGAACCGACGTAATCGATAAAGCGATTACCATCAACATCGAACAGATACGCTCCTTCACCGCGTTTCATAAACGGTGGCGTGCCACCCACGGCACCAAACGCGCGAGCCGGGCTGTTGACGCCTCCGGGAATCAACCTGGACGCACGTTCAAAAAGGAATTCACTGCGAGTTCGTTTTGATGTGTCGGGAAGCACATTTACTCCAGGATTTCTATGCCGGGTTTTGCAGCTTTCAATGCCGCTACAGTTTCCGGTTTTGGCTGCGAATTGCTCAGGTTTAACCACTTCAAAGCAGGCAGTTGACCCAGCTGAACAATGCCTTCATCGCCCATCTGCGATCCCGCGACACTCAAACGTTCCAGCTTTCGCATTTTGAGCAGCGTTGCAGTGGATTCGTCAGTGATCCGCGTCGTTTCCAGATCCAGCTCCGTGAGGTTGGTCAGCGTGCCGAGTGCAGCGAAATTGTCGTCGTTCACCTTTTTAAGCTCTCGCAGTTCCAGGTACGTAAGTCCGGTAAGCTTGCCAAGTTCGCCGATCGTTTTACCTTTCAGACTGCGGCATTCGCTGATATCGAGGTACTCAAGTTTTGCAAGATCGCTGATGATTTGCAGACCGACGTCGTCGATGGATGTTTCTCGCAGTTCCAAACGAGTCAGTTCTTTCAGCCCCGCAAGGTGTTTGATGCCTTCGCCGCTGACATCGGCAAGTCGGCAGCCGAAACGTTTGAGTTTCTTAAGCTTCGCAACTTCCGCCATTCCGACATCGGTCAGTCGCGACGCTTCCATTTGCAGAGACTCCAGCGTCGCCATGCTGCCGATCGCCGGCATGGCGGCATCGGTCACGGCGGTGTAGTTGAGGTTAAGTGATTTGAGCGGCAGTCCTCGAAGGTATTCAATCCCGGCATCGGTCACTTTGGATTTTTCCAACTGCACATCAACCAGCGTCTTGATTCCCGCCAAATGTGCGACACCGGCGTCGGTGACGTTGGTGTTGCGCAAGTCGATGGCCCGCAGCTTTGAAAGATTTCTGACCGGTTCGAGACCGGAATCCGTAAACCCAGCTCGCCGCAGAGTCAACACTTCGATGGTGTGGATTCCACCCACAACTTTCAGAGTGTCATCGCCGATCGCTGAGCAGTCGGTGAGGTCCAGTCGCTTAAGAGACTTGAGGCTCGACAGAAACGCCATGCCTTTATCGTTCATTCCCGGCCCACCAAAGCGAGCGAGAGTGATGTTTGGAACGCCGACGAGGTGCTTTAGAGTTTCAGAAAAATCCGTATCGGAAGACACGGCAATTTCAGTCACCAGACCAGCAGCGTCTTTCTTGAGGCTGCACCCGGCTTTTTCGAGTGCCGCGACGGCAACCTGATCATCCGGCGTGGCGTTCCCATTCTGAGCCTTGCCGGGACTGGAAGATTCAACACAGCCCGCAAACAGAAAACTGCATATGGCAAATACAGCCAAATTGCGATGAAAGGTGCGCGCAAAAAGTCTCATGTGGATAAACACCCGGGAGTTCAAAAAACGATCGTCTGAGCCCAGCAGCGTATGTCGATCCACCCATTTTCGCAACCCTCCTGAATTTCTGCGAATCATTGCTGTTTCCTTGAGTGTTGTTATCGTAACAAGCTTGTCTTTGGGCGATTGTGCCTGAAAATGATGTCCGTTGGACGGCCGTGCAGTGTTGCTCGTGTTTAAGTCTGATGGTTTATTTGTTCCACTGAAATCCTGAGGTACGCTAATGACACAAAAAACATCACGTCGCAGTTTTCTCGGCGCCTCTGCCGCTCTGGGAACGGCGTTCTGGGTTGCTCCGCGAACGTTCGCCAGACCAACCCGATCAGCTCTTGAAGGTCTCACAGCAGCCTGTATTGGAGTCGGAGGCAAAGGCAGCAGCGACAGCAGCCATATTTCGGATCAGGATGTCGCTATTGTCGGCATTTGTGACGTGGATCGACGCACGCTCGCCAAGAAAGCGAAAGAATTCAGCGACGCTGAGCAGTTCACGGACTTCCGCGAAATGCTCGATAAGCTCGGTGACAAAGTGGACATCGTGACGGTCAGCACTCCTGACCACACACATGCGACTGCGGCAATCAAAGCCATGAAGATGAAGAAGCATGTTTACTGTCAGAAGCCTATGACCTGGTCCATTCGTGAAGCCCGCATGATGCGTGAAGTTGCCGCGGAAATGGGCGTTGTGACTCAGATGGGCAACCAAGGAACCTCCGAAGACGGACTTCGTGAAGCGGTCGAAGTTATTCGTTCTGGCGCAATTGGTGACGTGGCGGAGATTCACGTCTGGACTAATCGGCCGGTCTGGCCTCAGGGCATCGGTCGACCTGCGGGCGAAGACGCAATTCCAGATTATCTGGACTGGGATTCATGGATCGGACCTGCTGCTATGCGACCTTACAAAGAAGGCGTCTATCATTCCTTCAACTGGCGTGGCTGGGCAGATTTTGGAACCGGTGCGCTGGGTGACATGGCGTGTCATACGACCAACATGCCTGTCATGGCGCTTGAACTTTGGGATCCGATCGCTGTAACTGCGGTGGAGAATCCTGGCATCTTTGAAAACGAAACGTTCCCTGGTTCAACGACGCTGATGTTCGAATTCCCTGAACGTAACGGCAAGGTGGCCTGCAAGTTCTACTGGTACGACGGTGGCAATCTGCCATCCGACGACTTGATCGCACATCTGCCGGAAGATTTTCGCAAGCGGATCGACTCGCAGAAAGCGGGCGGCAAGAAGACCAGCGCAGCTCTGGTCGTGGGCAGTAAGGGCATGTTGCTCTCGGAAAACGATTACGGTGCGGCCTATTCGTTGCTGCCGTCTGACAACTACAAGGACTTCAAAAAGCCCGAGCAGTCGCTGCCTCGAATTCCGTTCAAGGGTGGTACAGACGAACGACAGAAGTGGGAGTTTGTCCAGAGCTGCCGTGGCGAGTACAAACCAGGCACAATGTCAAACTTTGGCTACGCTGGTCGCCTGACCGAAACCATTCTCGTCGGTAATCTCGCTGTCCGAGCTGGTGAAGGCCAGCGAATCGAATGGGACGCAAAGAATCTCGTCAGCACGAACCTGCCTGGACTTAACAAGTACGTTCAAAGAGAATACCGCGAAGGCTGGACATTGTAGTCCGGCAGAATCCGCCATAATTATTTGACCACGAAAGCCCTGCGTCGAAAGATGCCGGGCTTTTTTTGTTTGCCGCAAGGCGGCACAGCCTGAATGCGTAGGGCACCCTCCGTGTCTCCGTGTCTCTGTGTGCCATCATTCTCATTTTCATAAAAAGAGGTCTCACACAGAGACACAGAGGCACAGAGAGGGAAGCATCGCAGTTTGAGCGATAGCTTCCGATCGCCTTTACCCCTCCGTCATTTTTTCATTGGCCATGATCACGGATTCGGCGAGGAGATGTTCTCCATTCCAAAATCCTTCATGGCGTTGCGCTGCGGACATCGTTCGGCGGAAACTGCCGACTCCCATTGGTTTGTTTCCTCACTCCTCACTCCCGACCCCACGGCATAATTTGCAGATTCCGAATGATCCGCACATCCGCCACATTTTAACTCAACCGACCGGGTTCCGAATTCCGATTCAGGAGAGTAACCGTCACTGCTGGCACATCCGGCACACATTCTCAGAACGGCTCGATCGGAACAATCGATGAAACCCACACGAATTCTTGCCTCGGCCACACTCATTGTCAGCAGCCTTGCTCTGATTACAGCCGCGGGTATTTCTGTCGGCGATGAGCCGGGTGTTGTCCGAATGGGATCACATCCGCCTCAGGCCGATTCTGCCCCAACGCAGATGCTGGATCCGCCCGGTTCCGGCGTTGCGACGCTGGATGGCGGACCGCCGGAGCCCTACATGGGCATGTATCCGCAGCCGGCACCATATGCGCCGTATTTTGAGCGATCGCACGGAGCAACGCAGCAACTGCCAAATTCGGCTTACCAGCCGACTCAGCCATTCGGACCTATCATGATGTTCGAAACGAACATCGGCGACGGACTGGGGTACAATCAGTCGTATCAGCGACTCAACGCTCGGATACCGTATCATATCATCCCCAACACCAACGTATTGATCGGCGACATTTCAGCTTCGGTCACGAATAACGGAGATCCGCTGGCCAACGTCGGTCTGATCTACCGTAACTACGACTCACTTCGAGACCGGATTTTTGGCTTTAATGCATACGGTGACTACGACCAGGGTTATGGGAACGGGGATTGGTACCAGGTCGGTGCGGGTTACGAATCGCTCGGCAAGTATCTGGACTTTCGTGTGAACGGCTATCAGGTCGTCGGTGACGATTCAATGCTGTTGAGCAGCAATCTTTCGAGCACACTGCGACTAATGGGCAACAATGCCTACAAGACTCGCAGTCAGGTACTGGACAATGCGTATTCGGGACTTCAGGCAGAAGTCGGCGGTCCGCTGCCTGTACTTGGCCAGTACGGACTCAATATGTACGTCGGCGGCTACTATTTAAACAATCCGAGCGGCGACGACACGCCGGGCTTTCAGGCACGCTGGCAGGCACTGATCACAGAGAGTCTGCGTGTGAACACGTACTTAACGACGGACGACACATTCGGCACGAATAGCTGGGTAAGTCTGCAGTACGACATCCCGAATTACAAGAATCGCCGCGTGCTGCGACCATCGACTGTGCGTGAGCGTCTGCAGGATCCAGTTGTCCGCGACAATCGCATCCACATCAACCGCGATAGCCGTTCGTTGAATGAAGCTGTGATCAACAGTGCTACCGGGTTGGCGTATAACATTCTGTATGTCGATCCGAATGCGACGACGGCCGGCATCGGTACGTTTGAAGATCCGTACGGCACTTTGCAGGCTGCTGCGATTGCCAACAATGCCGGGGTGGATATTCTTCGCGTGACTCCGCGAGCGGATGATCTGGGCACAAATCTGACCGTCAATGGAGGCATCAGCCTGTTTGACGATCAGACGCTGTTGTCGTCACTGAAACCACTGACACTGGCACCGGGCTGCATCATTCCGGCTGACATAAGTCCTGCGACATTGCTTGGCCCGCTCATCTCCAATCCTACGATGCTGGCGGGCGGCAGTGTGGTTCGACTCGGCAATAACGATGCTGTGATCGGCATGCGAATCGATGCGTCCAACGCAGCGGGCACGGTCTTCGGTAACGGCATCGTGAATCCACTGCCGATCACCGACGCGAATCTCACATGCAACATCTTCACGAACTACACGAACGGTGCAATTCTCCAGGACGTTTCAGGTCGGATCATTGTTGATCAGAATGAGTTCAATGGGCTCGCGGGAACATCTGTCAACGGGCTGAACATGACCGTTGCCGGCGGTTCAACAGTCGATCTGCTGGTACGTGACAATAAAGCCTCGAACAACAATGGAACCGGGCTGAGCATTATTGCGAATCCAGGTTCAACCGTGAATGCGGACGATCCCAACGGAACGGTACCGACCGGCATCGTCGATAACACAACCACAGACAACGGTGATGGTATCCTGTTGCATGGGCGCACAGGTTCGACAATCAACGCTCTTGTTGAGAACAACACATCCACAGGCAATTCGCAGAACGGATTTTCGGGAGAAACAGACGGCGGCGACTTCAACCTCGCCAGCATGCGAAACAATACATTTTCCGAAAACACAGCGAACGGTGCGTTCCTGCATTACCTGAACGGTGGAACGTTCCGGTCCGTTACGGAAGATCGAACGGAGGATCTCAACTTAAACGGGATTCTTGATCCCGGCGAAGACACCAACGGAAACAGTCAACTGGATCTCGCGAACGGAACTCTTGACGCAGGCGAAGACCTGAATGGCAACGGCTTGCTGGACGAAGGGATCGTCTCGAATACCTTCAACAGCAACACGATCGCAGGATTGTGTATATTTGGAGAAGACGTTGCGAACGCTGGCTCAGCCGGAACGTTTGATGTCGGGTCAGGGCTCGGCGCTGTCGGTGCGGCCGGGTCCGGGAATGATTTCCTCCGAAACGGAATTGCAGGGATTGCCTATGATCTTACAGGATTTGCCACAGGCCAAATCGATGCAGTCAACAACAATGTTCAGGGGGTGTCGCGCAGCTTAAGCTTCCTGATCGATGGAAACACGTTCTCACAGCCGTGGCTGCTGACGAACTCTTCGGCCGCATCGGTCGATATCACACGTCTGACATTGGATATCGCTCCGTCCGGAAACATCTGGGATACAACAGCTGCCGCTCCCGGAGCCGCGTTCGTACCATTTCAGCCTGGGAATAACTCTGATGTTACGACCGGCTTGACCAGCGTCAACGGAACGCTGATCACCGCAGGGTCCAATCCACTCACCAACTCAGCCGGGGTTGTTTTGGCAGACGGCGGAGTCGCCGACGGGACTTCGATTCTTGATCTCGCTTTTAACGGATTCGGGCCACAGAAACAGTTTACCTGGGATCTTGATGTGGATCCCATTGGATTTCCAGACGGCACGACCAACGGCAACGACCTGATCGGGTCAACGATTCAGTTACAATTCTCTGACGGCGGAATTCTCGGAGGCACGCTGCAGGCTGTGGCCGGCAATCCAGTCGCCTCCGCGTTCGTCGCAACAAGCGGCAACGGAGTGGCTAACGGTATCGTTATCCGAGGTGTTGATAACTCGGTTCTTCAGGCGTCAACGATATTGAACAACAGCATCGACGGTAACGGACTATGGGGAGTCAATGTCTCGATGAGCGACGCAGCCAAAGCGGAAAGTCTGGATTTGAAAGCGAACATCGTCACGAACAATGGTTCTGGCGGAGTCCTCCTTCACACAGACGGTCCGACAGCGAGTATCGATGCGTCGCAAACCATTGGAGGCTTCAGTCAATTGCAACTGGCCGCAGGAAATCTCGTGAGTTCCAGCAATCGGTTCTCCCAAAATCGGGGTGACGGATTCAGAGCGTTCGCAGAAAACGGCGGTGCAATTAGTGGTAATCTCATCAACAACACAATGCAGGACAACGATGGTAATGGAGTTGCTTTGCTTGTAGAGAATGGCGGCACTGTTGACTTTGGCACCCCGGCCAGCAATCGATTGATTTCCGGCAATTCAATCACCGGAAATTCTGGTGCGGGAATTCGGACTGTCAGCAATGTGTCCGCGACGAGCCGTGGTGTCATTAATGCGGTAGTGATCGACAACGAAATCTCACGGAATGAATCTGGTGGTATCGTTTCAAGCCTCAATGGCCCAAACAACGCCCCGCCGGCACCACCAGCGTTCGTAGAAAACAATGTATTGAATCTGACTGTTGGTGGGCCTGCCCTGACGGATTCCAATACGCTAACCGCGAACGGTGATGCCGGAATTGCTGTCGATGTGACTGGCAACGGTCGAGCAAACGTAAACATCGCGAATGCGACAATTACAAATACCACTGACGGTCCAGACGCATCCCTCGATGGAGACGGAATTAATCTGCGGCGAGCAGACTCATCATTATTAACTGCCAACATCACCAATGTCACGGCAACGGGCAATGCAGGCGATGGCCTGAACGTCGATGCTCAGGGCAACGATCGGTTCGATCTAAACCAGCCCATGTCCGGAACAGCTAACGTAGTGACAGTGAACGACAGCACGTTCGACAACAACGGTCAGAACGGAGCAAGGTATCGTATCCGTGGCGATGCGACTCTTATTAGCGACGTCACTGGCAGCAGTTTCGATAACAATGGTCAGAATGGTGTGCTAGTCCAGACGTCAGAGACCTCGTCGTTCGGTGATCCAACCGATGGTCTGCCGCCAGGACGTCGTTCCATCTTTGACGGCAATACTTTCAACGATAACGGTGTGGATGGCGTGCAACTTGTGGCAACTGAAGATTCCCGGATCCTTGTCGAGATCAACAGTAACACCGTCGCCGGAAGTCCGTCACCCCATGCAGGTGCAAATACAAATGGCGACACAAGCATCTCTCGCAACGGTGGAGACGGCGTACGGATTGATACAACCGGCGGTCGGTCTGACATCCTGATCACATCGGGAACAGGGCAGACTACCATTGACGGCAATGGCACGACTGCGGGTGGTAATGGCATTCGCTGGAATTCTTCCGGCACGTCGGATGGTGTTGTTCGAGTGACAAAGACAATAATCACGAACAGCATTGCCGGTGCCACGGAAGATGCCAACGGAAATGGCGTGCTCGATCCGGGTGAAGACCTGAACGGAAACGGCGACATCGACGTTGCTGACGGAGATGGAATTCAGGCAAACTTCACCGGCGGCGACGCTACGGCGACGCTGGTTGTGGGTAATGTTGGTGAAGGAAACATCATTCAAAACAACGACGATGATGGGATTGCGATCACCGCAACAGGTTCGAATGCCTCTGGAAATCCTAGGCCAATTATTGCGATCACCGATAACACAATTGGCGGTACAAACAACGGCTCGATCGCCGGCAATGGCGGTGATGGTGTCAGCCTGAATGTTGTCGGTGGTACAGCTGTCGGAACTGATCCTGGTGCCGTTGACTTTACCTTGCCGCTGCTTTCGTTCAACGGAGGTGTGACAGAATCTGGTGCGGTTCCGCAGTTTACCATGACCAACAACCTCGTCAATAACAACGGACATCGTGGGCTCAATATGCTGTTGAATGGAGCATCCGGAACCCGCAATCGCGAAAATGGCGCGTCAGTCTTTGATCCGATCCTGCTCACGGTTCAGAACAATACGATTGATTCAAACGGCGACGAGGGTGTTGTGCTGCGAGCGGACTCAGACATGAATCAGAGCCGATTTGTGTATCTGCCAAACTTCCCGGATCCTCCAGTGACTGGTCTGGATAACCAAAACTACAGTCCATTCCGACCTGAGTTCCTGGCTCTAAATGTAGGAAGCGTGAACGGGACGACCGCATATGTTGCTCCGTACCTGAACCTGCGAACGGTGCAAAACACCTTCCTGACTTTGACTGGCAATGCAATTCGTAACAACGGAGTCAACCAGAACGTTGGACAGGGCATTCGCATCGACGTGGGAACAGGTTCCTATGTTGCTGCTGACATCCAGAACAATGCGTTTGGCGGAAATCTCGACGAAGACGTGACCACGTCGTCGTTCCTCTCTGCCGGGAACACGTTCGATTCGGTCGATACTACTGGCGACCTGACCTTTGACTACGTCTATCTGGACGACACCGCTCAGTTGGATATGCGATTCCAGAACAACAGCGGCAATCAGATCGCTCCAAGCGATTTCGGAGCGGTCTATACAAATGCAGATCCGCTGAAGGAACAGTTCTTCGGACCCGTTGGCGTGGTCAACCGCGAAGCGGCCCTCTTCCAGGTTGAAAATGGACCGGGCCTGAACGATCCAAACAATATTTTCATCAACTTCGGAATCACTCAGAATATTCAGAATGCGTTCACAACCGGAGGTTACAACCTGCGAGCTGCGGCGGACCCACTGTTCCCGAACATTGGTTTTGCTCCGTTCCTGCCATAAGGCTTGACCAGCGATGGCTGGCTTAGACCAATTTCAATTCACAGGGGCTGCTGATTTTTCAGCAGCCCCTGTTTTCGTTTGTAGGCGAGCGGCAGGGCGTCAGCCCTCCGTGTACTTTGTCGTGAATTCACCCAGCACGGGCTTCGCCCGCAACCCAAAGTGGAAAACGCATGGAACACTAATCGACGCTGATCTGCGCTAATCCACAGCAATCACAGCATAAGTGAAGATCAGCGTCGATTAGTGTTCCCCGTTTATGCGTGCTGGGATTTGTGCGCTGTGCGAAGATTTTGAACGTTAGTAGTACGGAGGGCTGACGCCCAGCCGCTCGCCGAATCAAGATACCCCTCCACATTCCTCACACTGATCGTCACGGACAGTTGGGAGTTTGCGGAATTCCATCGTCCGAAGATTGATCAGTAACAGACTGTTCGTCAACGGTTCGCCAATACCTGTGATGAGTTTGATGACTTCCAGCGCGGCCAGCGCTCCGATCATTCCGGCGACCGCTCCGAAGACAGGAAACTCGCGTTTCCAGTGCGGCGGATCGACCGGGTACAGGCATCGCAGACACGGCGTCGAACCGGGTATGATCGTGGTGAGTTGAGCGTCCAAATCAAACATGGCACACTCGATCAGTGCCCTGCCCTGCTCGACCGCCGCCCGGTTCATCGCGAATCGCTCCGAAAAGAGTGGAGCTGCATCGACAATGATGTCTGCCTGTTTCACAATCGTCGTCGCGTTATCGTCGGAGACGTTCTGATTGATCGCAACGATTTCCACATGCGGATTCAGCTCGTTCAGACGCCGCTGAGCCGATTCAACGCGCGGTTTGCCGAGCCAGTCTGTGGTCATCAGCAGTTGGCGATTGAGATCACTGGGCTTGACGTTGCCTGCATGCGCCAGCACAAGTTTTCCAATTCCGGCAGCAGCCAAGTAATACGCCACAGTGCCTCCGACCCCACCGATCCGTGACACGAGCACACTCGCCGCTTTTAGCTTCCGCTGTCCTTCTTCGCCGACATTCGGCGTCCACATCTGCCACTCATAGCGGGCTCGTTCTGCATCGGTCAGGGATGGAAGTTCAGGCATTGTTTTGTTGCTGGATAAGGAGTTTGGAACACTAATCTTCGCTAATCGACGCTAATCATCGCAGGGAGACAGGAACAGGGGATTTGGAACACTGATCTTCGCTAATTGACGCTAATCATTGCTAGAAGAGCAGGAACCATTTCTTCCTGCTGCTATTAGCGCAAATCAGTGAAAATTAGTGTTCCAAAAATGATTTGCACGCAGTTCGCTACTTTAGATCACTGATGATCAAACGTTTCCATTCCAGTTCTCCTTTGTGTCCAAAGTTGATCAGGTATCCAACCGGCTGTCGGGCGATGCGCATGTAATTGAAAAGCTGAGCTTCATGATCACTGCAGAGTTCGGCCACTGCCTTGAGTTCAACAACAATCTGCCCGAAGACCCTGAGATCGGGCCGGTACTTTGCTGTCAATTCATGCCCTTTGAAGAACACGGATAGCTCCTGCTTGCTGCCCCACGGAATTTCACGCAGACCGAGTTCAATTTCAAGACTCTGCTGGTAGATCTCCTCCGCGATCCCGTACCCAAGCTCGTTGTAAACCTCGAACGCTGCACCCATGAGTTGGTATCCTTCGTCCTTAAGCGTCATTGATTTTCTCCGAAAAGGTCAGGAACACGGAGTTTGGAACACTAATCTTCACTGATTAACGCTAATCAGGGCACTGCAATGTGCACATGTTTCATTGCTCCTTGTTATTAGTGCAAATTAGTGAAGATTAGTGTTCCAAAAGTGATTCAGTTAACCTCTGGGGCGCTGCATTAACCTCGTCGTTTCAACATCTTCACGGATCTGTTGCACGAGGCGTTCGATCGAATCAAATGACTGCAACGGGCGAATTTCAGCCAGCAGATCGACCTGAAATATCTTGTCGTAAAGATCGCCACTAAATCCATCAATGTGACATTCGACTTTTTCACGATGCTCGCCGAATGTCGGATTCGGGCCGATGCTGACCGCCACCGGATAACACCTGCCATCACGCGTCGTACGACCGGCATAGACTCCGTGTGCCGGCAACAGTGTGGCAACTTCAGCGAGATTCGCGGTGGGAAAACCGAGCCCGGCACCGCGGCCTGCTCCGCGACGCACAATGCCCGTCATACGGTATGGATGCCCCAGCAACTGCGCCGCCTTATGCAGAGATCGACTGCAGATGAGTTCGCGGATATGGCTGGATGAAATAAGTTGTCCGTTGGTTTCGACCGGACTCACAATGCGACACGGCACGGACGCTCGTTCACAGAATCCCTGTAACATCGCGGTGTCGCCCTTTCGCTCCCGACCGAACCGAAAATTTGGCCCTTCCACCACACCTTTCGCCTGAAATGAGTCCAGAACAACGGCATGAAAGAACTGCTCCGCCGTCATCTCCAAAAGCGACTTTGTCACAGGCAATACAATCACCGAATCAGCTCCGGCCGCGCGCAGCAGTTCAATCCGGTCTTGAATGGTCGTCAGTATCGGTGGTGTGAACTCAGGACGAAGCACGGCGATGGGATGTGGATCGAATGTAACGGCCACAGCCTGAGTACCCTGCTCTGCCGCCAGTTCCCGCAATGCAGCGAGCATCACGGCATGACCAAGGTGAACTCCGTCAAAATTCCCGATTGCCACGCAGCCGTGCAATTGCCCGGCGGTCACGGGTATAGTCAATCTTGTCATGGATTGGGAAGCGTCTGAATGCGTTCGACATGGACTAAAATCGCCCCCGAGTTTAGCTCGGGGGCGATCATTCAATAGCACTAAACATTGCGTGAAATTGTACTTACTTTGACTCAAAATGGCAGGCACTTCCAGCGTTCTCACCCACGGCTGGCCAATTTGTGAATTTGTAGGGTGGGACCAGCGGAGCGCAGGCCCACCAGATCGAATGAATGGTGGGCCTGCGCTGTCGCTTGTCCCACCCTACATACGGCGTAGGTTCACAAACTGGCCGACGATGCACAGGTCGGAGTCGCAAGGTACCGGTGGAAGCGAAATCCTGTACATTAGTGTCTTCCGCTGCTTAGTTCCCTGTTCCTGCCCCAAAAGAGACTGGTCCATCATGTATCGATTATTGTTTTTGCTCTTTGCTTTGCTGCCAACTGCGTTTCTGACTGTTCCAACGGCAAGCGGGATGGAAGAGGAATATCCGGTGCCTCCCGAAGGCGAAGTAAAGGACGGCGTGCCTCAGGGAAAAGTCGAAGGTCCATTTGAATTTCGCAGTTCCGTTTTCGTTGGCACGGTCCGCGAATACTGGGTCTACGTCCCAGCCCAGTACGATCCCGAGAAACCGCCGTGTCTGATGATCGTTCAGGACGGTCTTGGCATGGCGAAAAACTGGCGGTTGCCAATCGTGCTGGACAATATGATTCATTCCGGGGAGATTCCCGTACAGCTGGGAATCTTTGTCGGACACGGCAGCGTTCCGGCTGCGAATGAAAATGCGCAGCCACGTTTCAACCGCAGCTTCGAATACGATGGCCTCGGCGACCGCTACGCGCGATTCCTGATTGACGAGCTTCTGCCGGAAGTCGCGAGGACATGGAAATTCAGCAACAACCCGGACGATCGTTGTCTCGCCGGTGCCAGTTCTGGCGGCATCTGTGCGTTCAATGCCGCATGGGAACGTCCGGATGCGTTTCGTCGAGTCATCAGTACGATCGGTACATTCGTAGCGCTGCGTGGGGCGGATGCGTTTCCGAGCCTGATCCGCAAGACTGAAAATAAACCACTGCGTATCTTTCTTCAGGACGGAAGCAGCGATCTTGACATTTACGCCGGAAGCTGGTGGCACGCGAATCAGGCAATGTTGTCCGCTCTTCAGTACTCGGGCTATGACGTGAATCACGTCTGGGGCGAAGGTGGCCACAACGGAAAACACAGCGCCGCCATCATGCCGGATGCCCTGCGCTGGATCTGGCGCGGCTATCCGGAACCGCTCAAGGTAGGCAAAGCCAAAGAACGTCGCATGGATTTGGTGATCGAAGATGAAGACTGGCAGCTTGTGAGCACTGGCCACAAGTTCACGGAAGGACCAGCAGTCAATGACGCGGGTGAAATCTATTTTACGGACATTCCAAACAACCGCATTCACAAGGTGAGTGCCGACGGCAAGGTCTCTGTTTTTGCCGAGGACTCAGGTGCTGCCAACGGACTGATGATGGGGCCGGATGGTCTGCTCTACGCTTGTCGGCATGCTGACGGACAGATCGTGCGTTATGCGGCGGATGGCAAGTCACGAGACGTTGTTGTCGATGGCATTAAGGGCAATGATCTGGTGTTGCTGAGCAACGGAACGGGCTATTGCACGGATCCGGACAACAAGAAGATCTTCTATTTCACGATCAATGGTGAAAAGAAAGAAGTAGACAGCGGTATTGAGTTTCCAAATGGCGTGATGACGTCCCCCGATCAGACGTTGCTGACCGTCGCAAACACGCGAGGACGCTTCTGTTATTCGTTCCAGATTCAGCCGGACGGAACGCTGGGAGCGAAACAGGAATACGGCTGGCTGCATGTGACCGATCATCTGCAAACCGGTGCGGATGGAATGGCGGTCGATACCGAAGGCCGCATGTATGTGACGACGGCTCTGGGCGTGCAGGTGATGGACCAGCTTGGTCGCGTCAATCTAATCCTTAGCAAGCCCAAAGATGCGTGGCTGTCTAACGTCGTTTTCGGCGGGCCGGAACGAGACGTGCTGTATGTGACCTGCGGAGACAGCGTCTTCAAACGCCGCATCCGCGCAACGGGCGTCGATCCCTGGAAAGATCCGGCGAAACCACCAAAGCCCGGTCTGTAGCCTATGAAGTGACTGCAAGCGAAGAATCTCAAAAACAGGGACTATCGAAATTGCCTCACCCACTTCATTTGACATTCCGTCTAGTCGTCCTTATCCTTGAATCTTGCCCTGTCTTCTGTACTTGCGTTGTCTGCGTGGGTGAGTGGGTTAAGAATCAACAAATTGGAGGTTTGTTATGAAAGTGGATCGTTTGGTTTGTTTGGGTGTTATGGCTGGACTGATTGCTTTTGGCGATCTGTCTGAGGCTGGTCCTTTCCGTCACTCCAGCGATTTAGGATCATATGGAAACTCTGGCGGATCGACTGGATCTTATGGGTCAGCAGGCGACTATGGTTCAACTGGATCTCACGGATCAGCAGGCGACTATGGTTCAACTGGATCGCATGGCTCTTATGGATCAGCAGGCGACTATGGTTCAACTGGATCTCACGGATCGCATGGCTCACGAAGAGTACGTCACTCCTCTGCGTCGTACGGTTCCAGTGGATCTGACGGATCAGTAGGCGACTATGGTTCAACTGGATCGCATGGATCGCATGGCTCACGAAGAGCACGTCACTCCTCTGCGTCGTACGGTTCCAGTGGATCTCACGGAGCCGATGCTTCAAGCGGTGGATCTTCAGGTGGTCGCGCTGCTCGCCGAGCATCGCGTGGTTCTCATGGATCCACGGGTTCAACTGGCTCATATGGATCTCACTCATCAGGTGGATCGAACGTATGGTAGTTTCTGTCGCTGCGTCAGAATTGACGGCAACGCACGGAAACAGAAATTCGGGAAACGCCATCTGGTCACCAGTAAATCTGGCTGACCGCTGGCGTTTCTTTCAATTCCGCTATTACAAAACGGAAGAGCCACGGAGGCCGCTCAGCACTTCGTTGCCGTTCGCGTCAGGGACACCGCGAGCTGTCGGCAATATCGCTCTTTGTTGTGAACCGCACCGATGGTTGTCGGTCTGAGAAAAATGCTTTGCAAAGCCGGTTACGCAGTGCTTAGCCTGTGGCTGGCATTTCACGTCTTTGCAGTCTTTATTTCTCCGGCTGCCATGCCCCCCGCATCACCGCTGCTTGAAGACGGTTATCGATTTGCATTGCCGTACAACGAGGCTCTGTTCCTGAACCATGGCTATCACTACTTCGCGCCGGATCCTGGTGCCAGCACTTTGATTGCCTGGGAAATCCCGCGTGACGGTGACGCACCGGCGGTCGGACGATTTCCGGACGTCTCCATTCATCCTCGGCTGTTGTATCACCGCTATTTTATGCTGGCGGAAAATGTCTGGGCATTCGATGACGAGACTCAGCAGGATATGCTGAAAGCCTACGCACGGCACTTCGCAGGCCACTTTGGTGCGGATCGTATTTCACTCAGTCGGATCAGCCACGAACCGTCCTCAATTTTGCGGCTGCAGGCTGGTGGAAAACTGGATGACCCGGAGACTTTTCAGAAAGACCTGCTCGGCGATTTCGATTTTTCTGCTGATCCCGATGAGCCGGATTCCACAGTGGCCCGGAATTTCTGAGGGAGTGCAGCCGTGAAAGAGCAGCTTGGTACTTCTTCGTTAATAAGTGTTCTGACGACAGTTCGACGCTGTGTGGATCAAATTGTCGCGGCATGGCATCGCTTTTGGTTTGATCCTCTGGACCCGCTAATGCTGGGCATCATCAGGCTGCTGACGGGCTGGATGCTGTTCTACAATCTGCTGACTTGGTCGTTGCGGCTGGAAACATTCTTCGGGCGTAATGGCGTGCAGCCGCTCGAGACCGTGAAGCGGCTTTATGAGTCCCGATATGTCTTTTCGTTCTGGCTGTGGATCGATGATCAATATCTGTGGCCCGTTCATATTGGCTGCATTGTCGTGGCAGCACTGTTCTGCATGGGAGCAGCAACACGTGTGACTTCGATTTTGGCTTTCCTTATTACGATTTCTTATTCCCAGCGCGTGCCTGTTGCAAATTTTGGATTCGATCAGATCCTGGGTATGATGTGTCTGTATCTGGCATTGTCCCCCTGCGGCGCGGCGATTTCGGCGGACAGCCTGATTCGAAAGTGGTGGCACCGCCGAAAGGGTCTCACACAGGGTGTCGCACCCGTCCGGTTTGCGTCGGCTCGAATGGCAAGTCGTCTGATCCAGCTGCACCTGTGTGCAATCTATTTTTGGTCCGGCTTTTCAAAGCTGAAGGGTACGACATGGTGGACCGGCGAAGCCATGTGGAATGTAGTCGCCAATCAGGAATACCAGACCCTCGATCTCACATGGATGGCATGGACACCGTGGCTTCCGTTTCTGATCGCCCATGTCACAATCGCGTGGGAAGCGTTTTTCATTGTACTGGTCTGGAATCGTCGGCTGCGGCCTTTCGTGCTTGCGATGGGGACAATGATGCACTTCGGGATCGGGGCTTTCCTGGGAATGTGGACGTTCGGGCTCATCATGACGTTTGCGTACCTGTCGTTTGCCGATCCAGAGATCTGGCGGACTCGATTCGCTCAGATGCATGCTCGCTTCACCCGCCGAGTCTTAGCAGCATCGATTGCCGTTAAAGCCGAGCCAAAAGAGCCCGTCCATGGGATTGTCATAACAACTGGCGATCCGCAACCTGCTTCACTGCCGATATCTGCGGTCCCTGCATTGACGGCCGAGTTGCAGTTGAGCCGAAAACACGTTTCGTCCGTTCAGATCGCGGCATCCATGTGCAGCGTTCTTGTCATCGCGATCGATGTGCATCATCGCAGCAGTTTGCGGGAACATTTTCGCGCTCATGCATTTGATTGTCGAGCTGTGGATTGTGGGGACCGAGCCATGCATCTGCTTCATCGACAGCAGTATTCTGCAATTGTGGTTCACGGGAGCGGCTATTTTCAGACAGATCTGCTAGGTCTGGTGTCGGACGTACTTGATTACGGCAACGTCCCTGTGCTTGTGTTGCTGGCGGGTGGTCAGAATTCGATCGCATCACATTTCAGCCAGATGCCAGTGGTGGAATGTCGCCTGCTTCCGGCGTCACTTCGTGAAATCCGCAACAGCGTTGAATCGTTGCTGGCGCGGTGCGGAAATCCGGTCACTGAATAGACCTGTAATTGTTTGTCTGCTTCTGTGTGACGCCGATTATGAACGAACTTAATGCATTGGCTGTCCGAGTTCTCTCAGTATCGGCAGCCTGCCTGATGCTGCTGGTGGCAGGTTGCGCGAAAGCACCGAATTCGCCGGATGTGATGATGGAACGCGCGAAGATTCTAATGGATCGCGGCCAGGCAGTGGAAGCCATTCCGCTGCTGGACGGCGTGCTGACGGCCATGCCGCAAAATCCTGAAGCGTATTATCAGCGAGGCCTTGCGTATGAAAATCTCAACCTGCCTGAAAAGGCTTTGGCCGACTACGTCGCCTGTCTGAAGCTGGATAAACTTCGCACCGACGCTCTCAACAATCAGGCTGTTCAGCTTGCCAAACTCAAGCGGTACGGCCAAGCCATCGCCGCGTTCACAGAACTTGTCGATCTGGATCCGGAAGATTTTCTGGGATACCGCAATCGCGGACTCTGCCGATTCGATATGCACGACGCTGCTGGCGCGCTGCAGGACTATGACACGGCCCTGAAGCTGAATCCCGATGATCCATCGTCGTGGTTTCAGCGCGGCAAAGTTCATCTGTCAATGAACACTCTGGACGCTGCAGACAGTGATTTTTCAAAGGCACTGGAACTGGACCGTGAATTTGCAAAAGCATGGATGAATCGCGGCGTTGTGCGATATCGCAAAGGTGAAAAATCATGGGCAGCTGACGATTTGACGAAGGCTCAGGAACTGGACAGCAATATCGTTCTGCCCACGATTGATTTCTTCAGTGACGCTGCACCTTCCGCTGCTGCGACCAAAGTCATGGCGCGGTCGGTGTGGGACAGTTGCCGTCCTTTCATTGAAGAAGAACTTGCCGACCGAGGATTTACAGTATTGGTCTTTGTGCGAGAGTTCCCGGATCTGCAGTGTGCTGAACTGACAGGGGAATTTGATGGCCAGCCTCGTACGGTCCTTGTGACATGTCAGCAAAAAGGGCAATCCTCCGTCTCCCTGCCCTGCCCTGATTCGCAGTCAGTTGCCGGCGAAAAGCGAATACTGTGTTCGCTGCTTGTGCTGCAAATGTCGGGCGAAAATGGTGTTGATCCAATGGTTGCTCGGTTCGAACAACAGTGGAATCCTGATGCTCAGGCAGGTGAACCATTGATAATGAACTACAACCTCTGAGAATGGACCAGGTCATCATCACGGTTTGCACAGCTGCTGCAATTCTAAGGCAGCACTCAGAAACCTGCCTGCAAAGAGTTGTGTCGATCTCCTATAGTACGAAGCCGTTGGCATTGAGCTGACGGCTTCTTCCGATTATGGCCTTGACCTGAAGAGAAAATTGTTCATGAATGCTCCATCGACTTCGCGACTTCCTGTCGGTTTCCAGGCGTCCGGCACTACCTGTGGCATTAAAGTCAGCGGCAAATCTGATCTGGCGTTGTTTGTTTCAGATCGTGATGCGACGGCGGCCGGGGTCTTTACCACGAACAGAGTCTGCGGAGCCCCGGTGATTGTGTCAAAGCAACGCGTGCCATCGACTGTCGCGCGAGCGGTAATTATTAACTCTGGCAACTCGAATGCAGCGACCGGCGAGCCGGGGATTCAAGACGCACAGCAGATGACTGCCGTTGTGGCCGAACAAATTGGTTGCGATGCAAAATCAGTCTTTGTATGTTCGACGGGAGTGATCGGCGTGCCGTTGCCGATGGCCGCGATCCTTAATGGAATCCCCCACAGCGTAAAAGCACTGGGCACATCAGACAAGCATCTTTTAGATGCCGCAACGGCGATGATGACGACAGACACGTTTCCAAAGCTGACGTCTTTGGATGTCGCCCTGGCCAGTGGCACAGTGCGAGTTTCCGGCGTATGCAAAGGTGCGGCGATGATTGCTCCGAACATGGCTACGATGCTGTCGGTCTTGATGACGGATGCTCAACTGACCGCAGAGCAATCCGATTCAGCACTGCGATTTGGTGTCGATCGCACTTTCAACTGCATCAGTGTCGATGGTCACATGAGTACCAGCGATACGGTGTTGTTACTGGCGAACGGAGCGGTTGGCGGATCACTTTCGGACGATGATTTCGTCAGAGTTCGCGATGCCATTCAACAGGTCTGCCAGAAACTGGCAACGGACATCATCCGTGATGCTGAAGGTGCGGATCACTTTATCACGATCGACGTTTCTGGCCTAGAAACTCGGGAAGCCGCTTGCCGGGTGGCCAAAGAGATCGCCGACAGCGCATTGGTGAAAACAGCGATCACCGGCGGCGACCCGAACTGGGGCCGCATTGTCTCAGCAGCCGGCTACGCAAACGTTGATTTCGATACGGCTTTCGTTTCGCTGCACATCAATGGCACAGAAGTCTACTGCGCTGGTACCCCTGTTCCATTCGATACTGGCGCCCTTTCAACGCAGCTCAAATCCCACCGTGACGTCCATCTGGCACTCTCCGTCTCCGGTGGCCCCTGTTCAGGCAAACAAGCTGTCCGCTTCTGGACGTCCGACCTGACGCAGGAATACGTACGGCTGAATTCTGAGTACACGACTTAGAAACGGCGTATCAACGTTATAATGTAAAGAAGGTAAATCAATAAAAGTTCAATATGCTTCATCTTTCATGGATTTCGATCGGCTCTTTCTCCGCCGCATTGTTGCTGTCTTCAATGATGGTGGATCACGGAACGGCTGAAGGTCGTCTGGATGGCCCGGGTCTGACAATCGATGAATCCTTCAACATCCAACAGGGTGTGTATCTTGTTGACGCATTAACGCAGCATGGACCGCTGATTTTTTCGCCGTCTGGAGCACGGGAAGTTTTCGGCTCCCAAAATTATCTTCCCGATCATCCACCCCTCGGCCGAGTGGGGCTTGGCGTCGCGCACTATTTGACGTCCTGGTGCATCACTGGATCGGAATCGACAGACTACAACGTTCCGGCTGCCAGGCTGGGATCCTGCTGCGCATTTGCGATCACGGTGCTGCTGCTTACAGAATTCTGTCAGCGGCGATATGGCTGGGCAACAGCTGTGTGCGCCACCATTTTGATGATCAGCACACCAAGTCTGCTTGGGCATGCGAGACTTGCGGCTTTGGAATCTGCCACCAATCTTGCGTGGGTTGCGGCGTTGTTGCCGTTGTTGGCATGGTGGACTGAATCTCGCCCTCCGACTGTTTTGCAAGCATGCATCTCGGGGCTGTTCTGGGGACTGCTTCTGTTGACAAAAGTGCAAGGAATTTTGCTTCCGCCAATTGTCTTGCTGTGGGCCGTCTGGCAATATCGTGAGCAGAGCATAAGACCTCTTGTTTGCTGGTCTGTTTGCGGAGTCGTTGTGTTTTTTGTTGCATGGCCGTGGCTATGGCTGGATCCGTTTCACAACCTGCAGCAGTACCTTGGTCGCACATCGGTTCGTCTGACACTCTACTGCTGGTATTTCGGCGAACGCTATGCCGATAAACAGGTGCCGTGGCACTATCCGTTTGTAATTACGCTTTTCACACTGCCTGTTGGCGTGATTCTTTGTCTGCTCACACGCATTAAACTGAAGCGACTGGATTCGACTGATCAATTACTGTTGCTGAGCATCGCGGTTCCGCTTCTGGTATTCGCATTACCCGGAACACCCGTCTATGATGGCAATCGACTTTTTCTGATTGTGATGCCCTCGATTGTTTTATTTTCCGCTCGAGCTTTCTCCGGGTTCAACGACTCGACAAAACGATCGGACTATCCGTCCCCTGAACCAATCTCACGAGCCGTCGTACGCTGGCAGGCGGCAGTGCTTGGCCTGATGGCGATTCAGCCATTCGGCTCACCAGTCTTTTCGCCGTACGCCATTTCTCAATATGGTCCCCTGGCGGGCGGCAGCAACGGAGCGGCGTGGCTGGGGATGGAATCCAGTTACTGGTCCGATGGCCTGAACGGCAGTTTCTGGGAACAGGTTCCGGAGAACTCAACGGTTTATGTCGCACCGGTCAGCCATCAGTTTCAACTGCAGGACATTATGTCACTGGTGCCGATTGTCCAGCAGCGAAAAATCCAACTGGTGCCGTATAAATACGATCCAGACAAACAGAAGGGCCTGCTGCTATTCATTCATCGACTGGCGGATCTGCGACCAGAACTCCGGATCGTTCCGCCAGGAGCCACGGTGGTCGCTGAGTCCCGTTTAGACCACGTCATATTGGCACGACTGATTGACACAACTAACGTTGAAAGCCCATAAACCACGGTCTTGCGTGGGATCGACATTCATGTCCGTCGCATGGCAATAACACGGGGTCGAGACGAGGGTTACTATGCTGCAGAAATCCTGGGGCAGTAGGCCGCTTTTGGGTGAAGTCTCGGACATGAATGTCTAAGCTACGGGAATCGCAGCGTTGCGACCGTGCATTCAGGCAAGTTTCACGCGGCAGTATTTTTTCTTGCCAGCCCAGACAAGCATGCCGTCAGTGACCGTGATTTGTTGATCGTGAGCAGTGATCGCAGTTTTTTCTTCACCGAGCTTTGCACCGCCGCCCTGGATGAGGCGTCTGGCTTCGCCGTTGCTGGTGCAAAAGTTCAGGGCAGTGAAAAGTTTCACCGCAGTGATGGTGCGGTCGGCCAGTAGTCTGGCATCGAGTATTACGTTGGGAATGTCGGTGGGCAATGCTTCGCCGCCTATTTCGGCCTGCCAGCGGGCGGCTGCAGCGTCAGCGTCTTCTGCGGAGTGGTACTGCGCAATAACGAGTTTCGCGAGCGTCACCTTGGCTGCTTTCAGATGTCCGGCAAGAAGGCGATCGACATCGTCCAGAGGCACCTCAGTCAGCAACTCGAAGTACATCTTCATGACATTGTCAGGCAACTGCATGAATTTTTTCATCATGTCATACGGCGATTCACTTATGCCGATGTAGTTGCCGAGACTCTTGCCCATGCGACGGACTCCGTCGAGCCCCACTAAAATCGGCGACATTACAGCGATCTGCTGAGTGAGATTTTCCTGAGCCTGCAGGTCACGAGCCAGCATGAAACTGTAGAGTTGTTCCGTACCGCCCAGTTCCACGTCCGAACGAATTTGGACGCTGTCCCATGCCTGCATGACGGGATACAGACATTCGTGGAGGAAGATGGGTTTCTCTTGGCGGTAACGCTTGGCGAAGTCTTCTCGCGTCAGCAACTGAGCGACGGTGACTCGCCCGCAAAGCGACAGGACATTCGCGAACGACATTTTGCCGAACCAGTCGCCGTTGCGATGCACTTCAGCGCGGGACATATCGACGACTTTGCCAACCTGAGTCAGATACGTCGTGGCGTTGGTTTCGACTTCCGCTTCGGTCAACTGTTTGCTGCGCGCTTCATCGCGTCCACTGGGATCTCCGACCAGAGCCGTGTAGTTGCCGATGATGATGACGGCCTGATGTCCCAGCTCCTGAAACTGCCTCATCTTTCGAAGCGGCACGGTGTGGCCAAGATGAACGTCGATACCAGTCGGGTCGATCCCGTACTTGATTCGCAGCGGTGTGCCCGCATCTTGGCTGTGTTGCAGTTTCTTGCGGAGTTCTTCCTGAGGCACGATTTTTTCAATGCCACGCATGATGATTCGAAGCTGTTCTTCAACGGGTAGAAAAGTCATGGACATCAGTCAGTCGTCGAAAGCAGGGGAAACCTGAACACACAGCATCGCGAATTTGATGCCGCAACGGTGGAAGCGTAGTGCCAACGGATGCCGATGTCCAAACAGCAGTCGCTTTAAGCCCGGAGAGCGGTATGGGATCAGCCCATCGGTGCAAATGCCAGCCATGGGCGGTCATGCATGAACAACACCAAAAGGCCGGCGCCTCTCCGCTTATCGCGATGAAATTACGTCGATTTGAGAACCGACTGGGACATTGGGCCACAGGCGACCGACTTGCTCGATTCGGACAGCTGCCAGCGTGTCGCCGGAATTTCCGGTCAAGTCAGCAACCATCGGAATATCGACAACCTGGCCTCGGAATTCTTCGTTGCCTGGAAATCGCAGTTCGACTTCCTGCCCCGGTCGCATTTCGTGGACTCGTCGCGTCGGCAGGTACGCTGTGATATAACGTCGATCGTTGTGCAGAATACGGAGCATGACTTCACCGGCCTGCATATCGTCACCTTCTCGATAACGCACCTGCCCCACCGTGCCGTACACCGGAGAAATGACGTTGACTTCACGACTGACAGACCTCATAGACTCCAATTGTTTAGTGGCATCCGAGTAGTGAGCTTTTAGCGTCGTCGCGCCAACGGCTTCGTTGACTGTGACTGGCAATGACGAGCGGACGGCTTCCAGGCGTGACTGTTCTGATCGCAGAGTCTGAAGTTCTGGATCATCTGTGGAAATCGTTACGGAATCCGATACGACAGAATTGCATGGCCGTTGCGCGGTGCGAACGAGTTCCTGAACGGCAGGAACGTACGCTGGTTCGGGCACGGGCGACGACTTGCCACTCGCTCCACTGAAGAAAATGATTCCACCAGCAAGACTGCTTGAGGCGGAGTTTAACTGTGGTGCGTTGCTGGAAGAAACGCTGAGTACCGGCATACCATTCTGCGTGCGAATCGGCTTGGCGTGGGGAACGCTCCTAGCAGTCGTGACGTCCCGTTCCTTTACGGCCACACGCTGACGTACGCTGGAAAGTTCTCGATCCAGGTCACGAATCCGCCATTCCAGTTCAATCGCCGCCTGAGCTTCGATGCGTTTGAGTTCTCTTTCAATGTCGCGAACAAGGCATACCTGCTCTTCGATAGACGCTAGGTGTTCAAGTTTTTCCAGTGTTACTAAGGGCTGACCGGAGAAAATTTCTTCACCGGCTTTGATCTGAATACCCGTCAGCCTTGACGCTGCGGGCACACGGATCGCTGTAATGTCGGCGGAAAGTATTCCGGTCAACGGCTGATTGCGATGGCGTCCCAGCAGATATACGGTGAAAAATCCAATCAGTAGCGCACAGATCAGCAGCGTCGTGGTGCGCAGGGCTGACGCGGGAAGCGTAAACGATTGGCGAGGTGCCGCGATGCGACAGAGACTTTTCGCCTGTTCGGTCCAGTCCTCATCAATAATGCGTCCGACACCGATTTGCAGTTCTTCGGCGATTGCAGACATTTCACGATGACGCCACAGGGCAATCTGACCCCAGAAATAGATGCCCAACTGATTCAGCAAAACTGCTTCCCGCGTACGCACGCCATCAATCCGAGTCAGGTCGTCAGAGAATTCCGGACCGATGTCGAAGACAACTCCGAAACGTCGGTCCATGTGATGTCCGCGTGGCAATGTGGCAATGATCGGCGATTCCATAGGTCAATCCATCAGGAACATCCGAGAAGCATTTAACGGCGTCAGGCAAGTGACAACCGCGAAGCACTTCGTGAACGTAGGACCGCCAGACGAGCGTATGACCATACCGGTCTTATTCCGTTGCGAAGTCTGACTCCTCTGTTTTCGGCCTTGTGATTATGAATCGTTGACAAAATCCACGAATCCGTTCAACTGAGTAAGACTAAAACGATTGATGTAGCGATCGGTTGCAGTAGAACTCTGACCGGCGGTCTGCAATGATTGTCACGATTCTGAGTCAATCGAATTCCCCCTAAACAGACATTTGAGGCCATTTTTCTGCGGACAAGAGTTGAACACTACTCGCCATGCTGCGCACAATCCCTAATATGCCGATCCTAAAGAGCAGCAGATACTGCCGGAGTTCATATCCGATGTGGCACTGCCTAGAATACGCAGGGCGAATGTCGTGGTCACCGATTGACTGCGATGGGCCTTGGCGAATGAAAAGTCGCCTGGCATGGTCAGCGTGCCGTTACCCTCAAGACTTCCCCGTTTTTTTGCGGGCATTTCGGACGGCACGCGGAGCGTGCCTGATACTTCTAGTCAGACAGATCCGCAGAGTAAACCAAGACTATCAGACGAGATTTTTATGCATTCAATCCGGTTTGTCGTCCCGGCGACGGCAGTCATAATGGTGTGTACGTTTGGGTCGTTGTGTAGTTCATTCACCGGCGTGGTGAACTCAGTTCACGCAGCTGTTGCAGTCGAAGGTAATTCGACCACTCCAGCGACGACGGAGGAATCCGTGACCAATACTTCGGTTCAAGGTGATAACGGTCAGACTGCGAAGGCAATGGAGTCCGGGCCGACAAACCGCTTGGCGCGTGAATCGAGCCCGTACCTTCTGCTGCACGCTCATAATCCCGTGGACTGGTATCCGTGGGGACCGGAAGCGTTTGAAAAAGCCCGCACGGAAGGCAAGCCGGTGTTTCTGTCCGTGGGCTACAGCAGTTGCTACTGGTGTCATGTGATGGAACGGCAGGTTTTTTCGAACCAGAAAATCGCCGACTATATGAACGAGCACTTTATCTGCGTCAAAGTGGATCGTGAAGAACGTCCGGACATCGATGACATCTACATGACCAGCCTCATCGTGTATCAGCAGGCGACGGGTGCGGGCGGTGGAGGCGGTTGGCCGTTGTCAATGTTTTTGACACCGGAGGGAGATCCGATTGCTGGCGCAACCTATCTGCCGCCAGAAGATTCTCCGGATGGACGCACCGGATTTCTGACGGTCGCCAGTCGCATTATGGAACTCTGGACAGACAAGCAGGAGACTCTCTCCGGTTCCGCTGCCATGATCGCTCGCGAAGTTCGTCGTCTCTCTGGCCCGATGATACTGGCGGAACCTAAGGAACTCACACGCGAACTGCTGGAAGCAGTCGTGGCGGGTATCGAAGGCCGTTACGATCCCGAATATGGTGGCGTCGATTTCAATCAACGCAGGCCGGACGGTCCACGATTTCCAAACGTGCCGCGATTGCAGTTTCTGCTGGCACTGCACGCAGAAAATCCGCGACCGGAAATCCTGAAGATCGTCGATCATACGCTCACTGCAATGGCGAAGGGCGGTATCCGCGATCATCTGGGCGGCGGCTTTCATCGCTATAGTACCGACCGCCGCTGGAACGTGCCTCACTTCGAAAAAATGCTCTACGATCAGGCGCAATTACTGGAGGCCTATGCTCAGGCCGCACTGCTGACTGACAATCCTTTGTACCGGCAGGTGATCGAAGAACTGGTGGTGTTCATCGAACGCGAAATGACGCTGCCGGGCGGAGGTTTCTGTTCCGCGCTGGATGCCGAGACAAATGCGATCGAGGGTGAATCATACGTCTGGACGGAAGCTCAGATTCGTGAGGCTCTGAAACCGGAAGACGCGGAATTGTTCATGACGGCTTATGGGTTTCACGAACCGCAGTCGTTTGAACACGGCCGAGTTCTGTTCCTGCCGGTCACGGTGACAGAACTCGCGGCAATACAATCGACAGACGCTGCTTCGCTTGAAGCACGCCTGGCTGACATGCGGAATCAGTTGCTGCAGATTCGTTCAAAGCGGCCGAGTCCGCTGCTGGACGATAAGGTGCTTACCGAATGGAACGCACTGATGATTCAGGGACTGGCGACGAGCGGACAATTGCCGGGTCGAGAACACGATCTGCAACTTGCGTCCAAAGCGGCCGATTTTCTACTAACACATTTGCGGGACAGCGAAGGTCATCTGCTGCGTTCGTGGCGAAACGAAACGCCGGGTCCGCGTGGTTATCTGGACGATTATGCCTGCCTAGCGTCTGCATTGCGGACTTTGCATGTGGCCACAAAAGACGCACGCTGGCTGACAGCCGCCAATGAACTCACAACACTGCAGATTGCACAGTTCTACGACGAAGCTCAATCGACATTCTTTTTTACGGCGCACGATCACGAGAAATTGTTCGCGCGGACAAGTTCGCCATACGATTCTGTATCACCATCAGGCAACAGCATCACAATTCGCAACCTGCTGGCTCTGAGTAATGACAATCCAAAGTTTCGTGAAATTGCCGAATCGACGCTCAGGCGATTCAGTGGCGCTCTGGATGCCGCGCCGGTTTCCTGTGCCGGGCTGGGAATGGCGTTGCAGGACTTGCTGCAATTGAAGTCAATGGAAACAACGGGAGCGACAGGTTTGCTTGATTCGGCTGTTCGGAAAACATTTCGAGTTGTAACGGTTGAACCTCAGGATGGCTGCGTCACCGCTCGGTTCGGTCGTCCGATCTTCACTTCGGTCGATGGCGAAGTCGGGCAGACGCTAAAGGAAGAAGCGCCGGAGAACACTGAATCAGAAATTGGCGAGCAACACGCATTCAAACCTGTTCTGCCGGATCCGTTGACACCGTCGCCGTTTAAGCAGGGACAGGAGAGTCCCGTCAAAGTAAAGATCTATCCGTATTTTGACAAGCTGGAACGCGGAAGTAAGTGCCTTGTCGCGATCGAACTGACGATTGCCGATGGCTGGCACATCAATGCCAACCCAGCGAATCCGGAGTTTACAATTCCGACCGAAGTAAAGATCACAAGCAAGCAGAAGATCAGGATGACAAAGGTTAAGTATCCAAAGCATGAACTGCTGGATGTTGAAGGTCAGGATGAACCTTCGCATGTGTACGGCGAGCGTGTCATCATCTATGCACTGCTGGAGATTGCAGCAGATGAAACAGCGGACGAAGCGGAATTGGAAGTCGAAGTGAAAGTCCAGGCATGTAATTCCAAAACATGTGAGCCGCCTGAAACCAGGAAGTTGGTTGGAAAACGCCCCCTCGCAAATCCAGGCGACGAAATCAAACGCATCAACGAATCCAAGTTTCCGAAAGAGGGCGAAGAAAAGCAAGACGCTGAAAAAGACGTCAAAGACGAATGAACGTCTGCGCCTTCTGCCACAGCGTCGTGCGCGATTATGAGAGCATTGTGGTCGATGTTCAACAGGTGTGGTCGCCTGACCAATGTGCTGCAGGTTCAGAACAAAACTCAGGTTGATCTGCACGCCGGACGGTGCCGGTCCATTCAACGCGAATTCAGTAACTCCACAGTGCCCGATACGGACGGTCGATCATACCCTGTGCTTCCGCATCACCGGGGCAAGTTTCAGTCGTGGGATCCCACTTCACTGGACGTCCGAGACGCGCGACCAGATTTCCCAGATGGCAGACGGTGGCAGATCGGTGACCAATTTCGACATCACAGATCGGCAACTCACGACTTCGCATGCAGTCGAGAAAATTCTTTGTGTGATCATCGCTGCGATAAAGTTGAGTCAGCGCAGCAGACTCCAGCGAAGTCGTGGGCAGTTCGACGGGTTCCGTCGTCAACTGACCTCGGTTAACAGCCACGCGACCTTTGGTTCCAATAAAGGTTGTGCCCTCGGCAATATCCTGCTGGCCCTGTCCGAGCGTCATCCGGACGCCATTCGCGTATAAGTACGTGAGTCGACATCTTTCCGTGACTTCATGCAGCATCTGGGGATGAAACTCAGCGGTTCCCTCAACAGAAACAGGACCGCTGTTGTCCATGCCAAGTCCCCACTGAGCGATGTCGAGATGATGAGCCCCGAAGTTCGTCATCTGACCGCCGGAGTAATCCCACCAGAACCGGAAGTTGTAGTGAACTCGTTTGCTGTGATACGGTTTCAGAGGAGCCGGGCCGAGCCACATTTGGTAGTCCAGTTCGGGCGGGACCATTTCTTCGAAGCCTATCGAACCTGGATGATTCGGGCCGGGAATCCCGACGAGTACTTCCTTCACGTCGCCAATGAAACCATTGCGTACCAGCATGCAGGCCCTTCGAAATTCTGACGATGATCGCTGCTGCGAACCGGTCTGCACGATGCGTTTGTGTTCGCGAGCCGCATTGACCATGCGCCGACCTTCTGCGATGGAGAGTGACAGCGGTTTTTCGCAATAGACGTCTTTGCCAGCCCTGCACGCATCAATCGTCATCAAGGCATGCCAATGATCGGGCGTTGTGATGACGACGGCATCGATGCCCGTATCGTCCAGCATCTGACGGTAATCGCCGAATACCTTCGGAGTTGGACCTTTCGCGGAAACAATATCGACGCCAGCGGCTGCGACCTTTGAATCCACGTCACAAATAGCAATGACATCTGCACCTGCCGCAAGGAACCGTTGCACGTTTCCGGCACCCTGATTTCGGACACCAATTGCACCAACCGAAATGCGTTCGTTCGCACCAAACACCCGACTCGGCAGGATCATCGGCGCAGCGAAGACGGTGGCAACAGCCGCACCGGATTTGCGAAGAAACGATCGCCGGGAGGATTTATTCATCGATTGATGTCTTGAAAAGGAACGGGGAGGGGAGACGGTGGGGATTTTGCAGATGAGGACGTGAGCTGTATGCAATCGCAGTCAAGTCACTCGGATGGATGAGACAGTATGCGTTCACAGCCATGTCTGTCAACCAACCAACGACCGCTGAAACACGCCTGATTGATGGCCACGCCCCAATGGCCCATCGCCGCTGGGCTAAGCGCCTGAACGGCCGCTCAAAACAACTCGACCAGTGGCTCACCATCCGGCAGCAGATTGAATGGACGATTCTCCCGATCGACCGCTTCCAGGTCGTCGATCCCCATCGCATAGTACACTGTCTTCGCCACATGCGCAGGCGTCACGGGCTTGTCTGCTGGATACTCGGCCAGACGATCGCTTGAGCCGTACGTCTGGCCACCGCGTACGCCGCCGCCGACCAGCACATCCGTCAGACAGTGCGTCCAGTGATCTCGACCAGCTCCCGACGTCCCTCCCGATCGGACATCCCCGATCTTCGGTGTCCGACCCATCTCGCTGGTCACCATCAACAGGGTTGTATCCAGCATCCCCCGCTGACTAAGATCCTCAATCAACGCCGAAAAGCCTCGGTCAAATTCAGGCAGCAGATTCTCTTTCAAACAGGCGAAATTGTTCCCGTGTGTATCCCAGCCTCCTCCGCTGAAACACTTCTTCGACACGAATTCATCTTCTTCCGACCAGAACACCGTGATAAACGGTACTCCGATCTCCACGAGCCGCCGCGCCGCCAAAAGACTCATCGCGTTTACGGAATCGCCGTACCGCGCCAGTGTCTCCGGTGATTCCTGAGTTACGTCGAAAGCGTTCATCGCATTCGACGACGCCAGCAACCTCATTGCCCGCTCCTGCTGACTCGTCCACGTCCGAACCGAAGCCACTTCGTCAAAGTCCCGTCTTGCAGCATCGAATCCCGCCAGCAACTCCTGCCTTGAGAACAACCGCTTTGAAGGAACGTCGGTCGATAGCACCAGTTCCGGTGCCTTGAATTCCGTTGTCTTCTGCCGATTCCCATTCACATACAGCGAGTCGTATTTGACTCCCAGCTTCCCGGCAAACTGGCCCGGTCGTGTATAAGGAGCCTGACTCGGCTTCCATGGCATCACCACCGCGTTCGGCATTCCGTCCTGCTGCGCCCGCTTGGCTGCGACCACACAGCCGATGTAAGGCCAGTCATCCGCATAAGGGGTTCGATTATTCCCCAGTGAGATAAACGTGGCATCCGGCACATGCCCCGTCAGATTGTGATAATATCCCGCATGGTGATCGTTCGTGTTGACCGTTCCACTGACTGAATTGATCAACGCAAGGTGGTGCGCTTGGTTGGCCAGCATCGGCAGATGCTCGCACAAAGTTACTCCTGGAGCCGAAGTCGCGATCGTCTGAAATTCTCCCCGATATTCCTTCGGAGCATTCGGCTTCATGTCCCAAGTATCGATATGGGAGATGCCACCGCAGAGGAAGAACAGAATCGTTGACTTCGCCTGCCCAGGACCGTTCCCACCCTCGGTCGAACCCAGAAGTCGCTTCTGCCCGGCAGTTAACCCGGCCAGACCGGTCGCGGAAGCGACCAGGAAATCCCGCCGCCCAACCCCGCGATCCGGCCAATGCAATGAAGACATCACGAATTACCCCAAGTGTTCAGCAGCAACGCACTCTTAGAAAGAGTAGTTGATAAAACGACAGTCTGCAACAATTGACATAACATCCTGCCTCGACTCACCTTCCACAATCAGACAATCGCCGGAGACGAAGAAATATGCCACAAAAAGCAGCAGGCACATTCCATATGCCGCAGCGGAACGCCGGGGCCAGCCATAATAAAAACGAAGGGCAACGTACACGGCAACATCTCTGATGAGAAGGATTTCTAGGCTGTCCTCGAGCTTGCGGCGACACTGAATCTTATGTGAAGATTTTTTTGACAGAACCCCTTCACTCGGAAAAGTCTTCGTCACATGCGATGAGACTTGGATTTGGAACTTGTTTCCATTCCGCCAAAATAACAATGAGTGCTCGGGAATTGTACCAGCAACTTCTTTCAATTCGTCCAATGTCGGCGAGCGCCCATTCGCTGAGATTTCCTCCCGTCCACAAAACAGTTGATGTTGCGCACGGCATTTGTCGTTGAACAGCTCGACTTCCGCAAGTCGCTCCAAGAGTCGCGGCAGGTGCTGTGTATCACTGGTTGGCACCTGCCGCTCACCTGCACCATGGACTTCTTTTTACCTCGTGAAATTTTCGTTCAATCGCCGAAGGTCGGCCGCAGATTCGATGATCGTTTCGGCGGAGACTTCCACATCCGTACAGAAGTACGCAACCACAAGCTTCCCGGAGGGTTTCCGTTCGAGTCCACGGGATACCGTTCCAGCCGTGGCCTGGTCAAAACGGTGTATATTTCGGGTGTTTTTGCAGTTTCAGTATTGTTGGACTGTTGCGCAACTTCGTATGAGATGGTTTTGGAAAACCGTGTTACCAGCGAAGGATCGCAACCATGCCTGTATCTTGGTATCAAAAGGCGAGTGCATTCAAATCACCCAGACATGTCGTTTCAGCATTTCTGTTGAAAAGTCGCGAGGCGCTTAGCCCGCAGATTCAGAAACTCAAGGACGAGAACGAGCGACTCAAGTCGCAACTCGAGCAACAGGAGCGGCTTGCCGCAGAACAACAAAAGCAAATCGATTCGATGAAGCAGCTCTGTGATGAGCTTGGACAACAA
>CANJQC010000016.1 GCA_947476295.1 Planctomycetaceae bacterium
CGTATCCCCAACCGATGTACACGCATGGATTCAAGCACGCTTTCCCAGCACCGTAACGTCCCGTCGCCAGTCCGCCTACGCTGAATACAAAGCCACCATCAAACGCGCAACAAACCAACCCGAAACAACTTAGGAAATTGACCAAGCCACCCCCGCCCCCAGTCAAGCGCCAGCATGCCTTTATTCTCTTTGTTCTCGAACGAACACCGCCGCCGGGGCCGCCGCCAGGCGAGCCGGCGAAAGGGGACGCGCCAGCGAAAGGGGACGCAGTGTGCCCGGATAAAACCGGTTTGGAATAGGGGGGGGGGATCATGGGGCCAGCCGTTTATTGAAAGCGATCTGGTGATTCTGTAGACACGGGTCAAGACAGGCTGTTGTTGCATTTTCGTTCATCGGGAGATGACTGAAATGGCACGAACGAATCGGCGGAATGTGTTGGCGGATAGGGAAATTCAAGTCGTTCACTGTATCAATCGGTGCGTGCGGAGAGCCTATCTCTGTAGACAAGATCCGCTCACCGGAGCGGACTACGAACATCGACGGGAATTTATCCGGCAGCGGATGGAGTTTCTGGCTGGGATCATGGGGATTGAAGCTCTCGGCTATGCGGTGATGAGTAACCATTTCCATTGTGTCTTACGCAGCCGGCATGACGTGGTGACGACGTGGTCGGATGATGAAGTTGCTCGGAAATGGTGGATGCTGTGTCCGGCTCGGAAGAAGAAGGATGGCAGTCCGGCTGAACCGACGGAGTTTGAATTGAACTCCATTCGGAATGACACATTGGGGCTCAAAGAGAAGCGAGTTCGCCTGTCGAGTGTTTCCTGGTTTATGCGGTTTCTGTCGGAGCGAATCGCGAAGGAAGCGAATAAACAAGACCATTGTTCGGGCCGCTTCTGGGAAGGTCGATTCAAAAGTCAGGTTTTGCTGGATGACGCTGCGATTTTAGCGTGTCTGCAGTATGTGGATCTGAATCCGGTACGAACAAAGAGAACTGTTCGCCGGGCGTCCAACAAAGGCTGCTTGCTGATGGGGCTTGGTGATTACCTGCAATTGATTTTTTGCCGCCCGTCGTGCTCCTGATCACTTTACTGCTGCCAGTAGTTTCGGTCGAGCGTGCGATAATTGATGGCTTCGCTCAAATGAACGGAACTGATTTCATCGCATTCTTCAAGGTCGGCGATTGTGCGACTGACACGAAGAATTTTGTCGTGGGCGCGTGCTGACAGTCCCATTTCTTCCATCGCGTGTTGCAGCAGACTTTCGGCATCCTGCTGCAGCTTACAATACTTACGGATCTGCGGTGGTTTCATCTTGCCATTGACTCGTGTAGATTCTCCCTGAAATCGTGCGGACTGTCGCTTTCGCGCGGTCACAACAGCCTGCCGCATGGTTTCACTCGACGTGCCTTCGGTCGTATCGGATAGTTCCCGGAAGGGCACGGGTGGGACTTCGATATGGATATCAATGCGGTCCAGCAGTGGCCCGCTGATCCGACTGAGGTAGCGTTCGATCTGCAGCGACGTACAGTTGCAGCTGCGTTTCGGATCACCGCGATACCCGCACGGGCATGGATTCATCGCCGCGACGAGCATCACACTGGCCGGAAACGTCACGCTTCCCATGGCGCGGGAAATCGTCACGTTCTGATCTTCCAGCGGCTGACGCAGAACTTCCAGTGTGCGCCGATTGAATTCAGGCAGCTCATCCAGGAACAGAATCCCGTTGTGCGACAGACTGATCTCACCCGGCTGCGGAATACTTCCACCGCCGACAAGTCCCGCCTCGCTGATGGTATGGTGAGGCGACCGAAACGGTCGGCGGAGCAACAGTGGCTGGCCCGGCTCCAGCTGCGCAACTGCACTATAGATTCTTGTTGTCTCAAGACTCTCTTCGGGTTCCAGTTCAGGGAGGATTGTGCAGAGGCGCTGCGACAGTAATGTCTTTCCGGTACCGGGTGATCCGATCATCAGCAGATGATGACTTCCTGCGGCAGCCACCGTGACCGCACGTTTGGCCATCTCCTGGCCTTTGACATCCACATAGTCGATTTCATATCGACCGAAGTCCCTTCGCGCGTGGTCCCAACTGAAGACGACCGGCTCCAGAGGCAACTGCGCAGTCAGAAAGCCAACGGCTTCAGCCAGCGTGCCGACGGCGATGACATCGATCCCATCGACGACTGCAGCTTCCATCGCATTCGCGGCTGGCACGACGATGTGAGTGTGTCCGGAATCTCGCGCAGCCAGCGCCATTGACAGAACACCTTTGACTGCTCGCAGACTTCCGTCGAGGGCAAGCTCACCGACATAAATGGCTTTGCGGCTGAAGTCCTGTTCCGCCTGCCCATCGGCCGTCAGCAATCCGAGCGCAATTGGCAGGTCCAGGGACGCAGCGTCCTTGGGCAGATCTGCCGGGGACAAATTGATCACGACGCGATCGTCAGGTCGTCGATAGCCGCTGTTGACCAGCGCGCGTTCGATCCGATGAACGCTTTCTTTGACCGCTGCTTCCGCAAGTCCGACCAGAATCGTCTTTGGAAGCGCGCCGGGCGAAATATCGACTTCAACTTCGACCAAACGCGCTTCGATGCCAAATAGAGTGTACGTTGCAAGTCGCGAAAGCATGTCACAATTTCTGCGCGGACGGGTGAAAGCATCACTGGTCCGCGCAGTGTGACGGCCTTTGGCAGTCGTTGCAATTCAAGCGCGGCGATCTTATTTCCACAACGTGTCAAGCAGCTTCACTGTCGCATCCCGCACTGTTGGTGTCGAACTCGTACTCAGAAGCGTCGTCTTCGTCATCATGTTCGTCGAACTCACCGGATTCGATTGCGAGAGTCTCGGACTCACCAAGGAGTTGCCTAGCAGTGGAACTGGAAACTTGGGTCATGTGGTGGAATCCATCCTGACCACTGGCAGCGGCAAGTTTACTCAGAATACCCATACTGTCACGTTCCGATTCGAACGGGCCCGAGACGTAGAATGGTTTGCCGTTTCTTCCCATTTCCACAAGCAGCTTACCTGCAGACGCATCAATATCACCAAAAATCAGCTTTGCCGTGAGGTAGTCCGGATGCAGCCTGAGATCATATCTTGCCGCAAACGCCACGGCGTCTTCGACCAGACGACGGGACGACGGAGCATCAATGCGGACGAATTCCATGTCCCGCTCTGACATGCCGTCCAGCATTTCCTAGTATTGCGATGGATACACGAACCGCGCGAAGCAATCTTTGACGCCCAGACCGTCGCGGTCCACAAGAAAGTTGCTGAAGAGGATTTCACCGATGGAAACACGCCGTGCGATGATCACAGGTCCAAGCCCACGAGACTTCAGCGTCTCTCCCATGATACATTCCATGACCTGGGCTTTTGAACGCAGGAGAACCTTTTCGGCGTGGCTCATGTTGCTTTTCAGCGCCAGTTCGTGACGCTTGCCGTAGCATTTTTACTTGTTCTTTTCCAGTTGTTTCCGTCGTCGTGATTCCGATGTGACCATGAGATCCTCCTTGACTTGTTAACTGGCCGGGATGCAGATGCTTTCGACGAACACAGGGCTCATCATGCCAGACACAATTGTCTTGTAAAGTGCGAAATCCCTGACGATCAATCCTGCGGCATGATCATGGTGTATTCGTCGGCAGTTTTCACAGCATCGGCCTGTTGTTGCCGCAGTTCGTTGATCGCCTGTTGGAGGGCCTGGCGAGTCTGGCGATTCTTTCGCAGCGACTGACTCATGTGAACTCGACTGGCCACAGCATCACCCAGCGCCAGAAGTACCAGCCACATTGAAAGCAACAGCAATGCCATGACGTACGCGGCGGCAAATCCGGGTGAGGTCTTGAACTGCGGAAGGTAGTCGAACATCGAAATGAGGGCACCGAGCGTAATCGTAAGTGCCGAGGTTTGCATGCGACGGCGATACTGCTGCTCCAGAAACTTGAATTCCCCCGGGGAGATATTCGCATCGCTCAGAAATCGACGCTTGCGATAGACGTGCCAAGACACCATCGCGATCCCAAAGAACCAAACGACTGCACCGACGCCAATAAACATGTAGTCAGTTGCCATGCGATTTGCCCGATCGTTCAAATTCGGAGAATTGGTGGCTTCATTGAAAATGCCCGAGATTCCCATTGCTGATGTAAACAGTTTGCGGCAAGTGTCGATCTAAATCAAGCATGTTGCTGCTGTTCGATATTGACGTCTTTCCCTTATCTGATGGTCAGAGCCACCCTTGTTCTGTTTGTTCCGGATAGCTGCCGCTGGTGATTCACTCGGCGTGGGAGAAAATCAGTAAAAACGCGGACTTTTTCTACTGACTTTCATTCAACCACTGTCGTCGTATAGATTGCGAAGGAATGCTGCGGCCGTGGCATCCTGCTACAGTGTTCATTCAGGATTGAAAACATGTTTCGCGCGATCCTCTTCTTGTCGTGGCTGTCCGGATTCATCATGCAGACGCCCAGTTCCGCCAAAGCTGATGAAGGCATGTGGCTGTTCAATGATCTGCCGACGAAGCTGCTGAAGGAACGATACGGTTTTGAGGCGTCGCAGAAATGGGCCGAGCACCTGATGAAGTCCTGCGTGCGATTCAACGTGGGCGGATCGGCATCGTTTATTTCCAGCACGGGGCTGGTGCTTACCAATCATCACGTCGGCTCTGATACGCTCTACAAGCTGTCCACGCCCGAACGAAATATCATGGACGTCGGCTTCCTGGCGAATAGCGTTGATCTGGAACTCAAGGCCCCGGATCTGGAACTGAACCAATTGGTCAATATCAAAGATGTCACAACAGAAACCAAAGGTTCCGTCACCGACGACATGACGACCGAACAGGCTGTTGCGGCTCGGCGAGCCATTATCGCAAAGATCGAAAAATCGGCATTGGATGAGACGGGCCTCAAAAGTACCGTGACCACTCTGTACGGCGGCGGGCAGTATCATCTGTATCAGTACAAGAAGTATACCGACGTGCGGCTGGTTTGGGCTCCGGAAACGGCAATCGCCTTCTTTGGTGGCGATGCGGACAATTTTGAATACCCACGATACTGTCTGGACGCCTGCATTTTTCGCGTCTACGAAAATGACAAACCTGCGAAGATCGAACATTATCTCAAATGGTCTGAAAGTGGTCCAAAGGAAAACGACGTGGTATTTGTGTCCGGCAATCCCGGTCGCACCAGTCGCATCTTCACCATGGACGCGATCAAATTTCAGCGTGACCTGTCTCTGCCCTATATAATGACCAGTCTGCGGCGTCAGGAGATCCTGCTGCAGCAATATGGTCTGCGAGGCACTGAGCAGGCCCGCCGTGCGCGCGATGATCTGTTCGGCGTACAGAATTCCCGCAAAGCACGACTCGGGATGCTGGCGGGTTTGCAGGATCCGCAGGTGCTGTCCGACAAGGCCGCCGCTGAAAAGGCGTTGCTCACAGCGATTGACGCCGATCCGAAACTCAAGCCGCTCGCATCCGCATGGAAGACAATTTCCGAAACCACGGCGAAGCGTGCAGAATTGCTGGGCAAGGGTTCGGCGGTGAATTCGCAGCTGTTCGGAATCGCACTGGAACTCGTGCAGATGGCGGAAGAAGACTTGAAGCCTTCGGGAGAACGCCTGCCGCAATTTGCGGACGCTGGCCGTGAATCGCTGTTGCAGCAACTGTATTCCGAAGCCCCGATCTACTTGGATCTAGAACAGGTTTTGCTCGCCGATTCGATTGCAAAGACACTCGAGCAGCGCGGCTTTGATGATCCGCTGAGCCACGAAATTCTCGCAGGAAAAGGCCCCGCTGATCGCGCGGCTGAGTTGATTGGCGGCACGGAACTGCTGAGCGTCGAGAATCGCAAAATGATCGCTGATGGCGGAATCGATGCCATCAACGACAGCAACGACCCCCTGATTCAGCTGGCAAAGACGATCAACCCGGAAGTCCGCCGAATCCGAACGATTACCGATCAACTGGATGAGCAGGATAAGCAGGCCTACTCGAAAATCGCCGAAGCGCGGTTTGCTGTCGATGGCACGTCCTCGTATCCTGATGCCACGTTTACGCTGCGACTGGCGTTTGGTCCGGTCAAGGGCTACGAACAGGACGGCCAGCAGATTCCGGCATGGACCACGATCGGCGGTGCATTTGAGCATGAACAGGAACATCAGGGTCAGGCAGATTACGTGTTGCCGGAGTCCTGGGAAAAGTCGGAAGCCAGTCTGACGAAATCAACCCCATTCAATTTTGTGAGCACGGCAGATATCATCGGCGGCAACTCCGGAAGCCCGGTCGTGAACCGCGCCGGTGAGCTGGTGGGCCTTATCTTTGACGGCAACGTGCAGTCGCTTTCCGGCAATTACATCTACACAGACAAACAGGCCCGATCCGTCTCTGTGCATTCCAGCGCGATTCGCGAAGCGCTGCAGGTTGTGTATGGAGCTGAGGGCATCGTCAAAGAACTGGGAAAGTAGGACAATGACCCTGGACGAACTTCAGCAACTGATCGACCGCATGTATTCCCGCAAGGACGAGGCACGAGGCGTCGAGGGGACGTTTATGTGGCTGATGGAAGAAATCGGAGAACTCGCGGCTGCCCTGCGCGAATCACCCAAAGAGGAAATCGCCAAAGAATTCGCAGACGTCCTCGCATGGCTGGCCACCATCGCGAACGTCGCCGGGATCAATCTGACCGAAGCCGTCCACGCGAAATACGGCCACGGATGTCCGGGTTGCCAGCAGATGGTATGCGTATGTTCCGATGCGGAAAAGCCGTGATGCTTTGATGGAGTCTTGCCCATCCATCACCAGTGGCGACAGCAACGCATATTGATGCTGGACCTTCATCAAATCCATCGTCCACGCTGGCGGCGTATGATACGTCACAAACCCGGTCTACAGGCAACAGCACCGAATGGCGATTGGTTTCATAAAGCATTGTCCGGACAAGAGCCCTCCTGCCGCCTGCACTTCATTCTAATTTAGAAAATTGTGCCTGATAGAGTCAGAAAGTTTTCCAAAGATTCTCTCGAAAAGCTGTTTTTGCCGGGGAAAACAGCTATTGACCTGAACTGCCGATTTCTCTTACTGTCCCTCTCACTCGAACTGCAGTTCCTGCGGTTCAAATCTCCTCTCGTTCTCTCCCCTCTCTCGAATGTCCGTTGATTTCTCCTCCGTTTAATCTGAGGTTGGATCAGGAACACCTACTTCCGAATCCCAGATTAAGTCATTCGAAATCACGCATTCAACATCCCGCCTTTGTTGCCGGTTTCCCGGTAACGTCCCGGAGGATTATTGATGTCTCGTCTCGCAAGCTTGTTCGCTGGTCTGCTCATGGTCAGCTCGTTGAGTGGTTGCTGTCTCTTCGGTCACGGTGGTGGCTGCGCTCCGTATGGCGGTGCCGGCGGTGGCTGTGGTTCGTGCGGCCCCTGTGGTGCCTCAGCCGGTGGTTATCCGTCGGCGATGTATGCCCCTGGCATGCAGCAGACCGCCTTCGTGCAACCGCAGGTCGGCGGCTATCCGGTTGTGGCTGCCGCACCAATCGATGTCCTTGGAACATATTAGTGCCGATTCTGCAAGGACGCAGAAGACTCGCCGGCGGCTGGCCTTGCGCAACGGATTGCGTTCAGCCGCTGGTCCCGTTTGTACGCTTCACGTAAGACTCATCACCTGACGCGCACATCGCCCTGCGCGTCGGAGATGGATGCACCGGACGAAGTCCCTCCCTCTTCGTCTCCTCTGCTCCGGTGCCGAGCGATCCGACTGTGTTGGATCGTTCGGCATTTATTTCCGATGAGCTGCCGATCCTGAACTTAGGCAAGGCCCGGGAATAAAAACACCCGTTTGACACAAAAAACGGGGCAGCCGCGCCGCAGCCAATTGCTCCTGCCAGTGATCATGTGAAATTGACGGAAAGTAAGGCAGCGACTCTCGAGGCTGCTTTCAATAGACTCTTCGCCTTCGGCATCGAGTTGAATTTATTGACGAGTGGCCGCGCGAAGTCAATAGACGCCGCTGGCGAGCAGGCAAACGTTTCAAATTCCTGAAATTCCAGCCTTTTTTGTATAGATGCGGTCCGGTAACGAAGAATTTATAGTGAATTGGAGAAGGACGTCTTCGTTGAAGGCATCGGTCAGGGTATCATCCCAACGCTTCTCGGTCCCATTTTCCCGGATTCCAGCCGCGTCAATCCTCGACGCACTCCGTGGTCACAACTATTGCGCGGGATCGAGCTCCCAGGGTGTTTTTCATGTCTGCCGTTGTTTCTCTCCCCGTGGTCGATGATCAGGGTGTTCTGCGTCGTACTGATATTCGCAATATCGCCATCATCGCCCACGTTGACCATGGCAAAACCTCGCTCGTAGACTGCCTTATCCGTCAAAGCGGCATGTTTCGTGAAAATCAGAAGATGGGCACCTGCATTCTGGATTCAAATGATCTGGAACGTGAGCGCGGCATCACGATTCTTGCCAAAAACATCGCCATGATGTGGAACGACGTCCGCATCAATATCATCGACACACCGGGGCACGCCGACTTTGGTGGCGAAGTAGAACGCGTCCTCAAAATGGCCGACGGAGCGCTGCTGGTCGTCGATGCCTTTGAAGGACCTCGTCCGCAAACACGATTCGTGCTGCAGAAAGCATTGCAGTGCGGATTGTCGTTGATGGTCGTGATCAACAAAATTGACCGCGCGGATTGCCGTCCGGACGAAGTTCTGTCGCAAACCTTTGACCTTCTCGTCGAACTTGGCGCAGACGACCGGACACTTGATTTTCCGTACATCTTCACCAGTGCGCGTGAAGGCTATGCAACGCACGATCCAGCCCAAAAGGGTGGCGACGTGCGTCCTCTGCTGGAACTGGTCATCGAAAAAATCCCCGGTCCCATCGTGCGTCCGGATGATTCGCTGCAGCTGATGGTCACGTCGCTGGAATGGTCTCGCTATGTTGGCCGTGTTGCGACGGGGCGAATTGCTGCCGGACGAATTCGCACGGGTCAGCAGATCGCTTTGATGCGAGCGGATGGTTCCAAGAAACTTGCCAAAGTAGATCAAGTCCAGTTGTACGACAATCTGGGACGATCCGACGCCGAAGAAGCCTGTGCCGGCGATATCGTGGCTGTGATCGGCCTGCCCGATCCGGAAATCGGCGACACGATCGCTGACCCGCTGACCCCGGTGGCTCTGGAGCGCATCGCCGTCGATGAACCGACACTGTCCATGAAATTCACAATCAACAGTTCACCACTGGCAGGCCAGCATGGGAAGTTCGTCACCAGCCGAAATCTGCGAGATCGGCTGTTTCGCGAGCTTAAGTCGAACGTGGCGCTGCGCGTCGAAGAAACGGAAGACAAAGAATCGTTTATGGTCTCCGGTCGCGGCGTGCTGCATCTGGCTGTACTTATCGAGACCATGCGTCGTGAAGGGTTTGAACTGTCAGTCGGCAAGCCTGAAGTCATCGTCCGGGAAATCAACGGCAAGAAGTGTGAGCCATACGAACTGCTGGAAGTCGATGTGCCAAGTGCGGACGTTGGTCCGGTCATGGAACTGGTTGGTTCTCGACGTGGCCAAGCCAAAACCATGACAACGACATCAACCGGCATGACGCATCTGGAATTCAGTATTCCGGCGCGAGGCCTGATTGGGATGCGCACGAAGATGCTCAACGCGACCCGCGGCGAGGCCATTATGCATCACCGTTTTGAGGATTATCGTGCGATTGAAGGTGAGATTCCTCATCGGCAGAACGGCGTCCTGATTTCGCAGGACAGTGGTCGTACGGTGACATATGCCTTGTGGAAACTTCAGGATCGCGCCGAACTGTTCTGCCACGGCGGCGAGGATGTCTACGAAGGCATGATCATCGGCGAAAACGCGCGCGACAACGACATGGTGGTCAACCCGATCCGCGAAAAGAAGCTGACCAACATCCGATCGGCCGGGGCGGAAGACGCCGTCGTACTGCGTGCAAAACGCGAGTTGACGCTTGAGTCAGCTCTCGAATACATCGAATGGGACGAGTACGTTGAAGTCACGCCACAGGTTATTCGGCTGCGAAAGGTGCTGCTGAAGGAAAACGAACGCAAACGCCAGCATCGCGGCAAGATTTAGCCTGCGGACCAGCCGTAGCCGTCCATTGCCATGATGAGGAACACGATCCCCACGATGACAGCCCCGAGCGATACGAACATCAGTCCGTCGTAAATCGTTGGATCAGAACTTTGTTGTGACATTGTCCCCTCGCTCAATCGTACCATTTCGAGTTTCTTCAACGACCCGGCCAACCGCATTGTCGGGTTCGACTTCAGTGATTTGAATCGTCGCGAGGAACTTTGAGTCGCGATAAACGGTCATCTGCATGTTCTTGAAAACTCCGTCGTCACTACCAACTGAAATCTGTACATATTCCGCGCTCCGCGATGCGTTCCTGCGTGATTCTTTGACACGTCCATCGACGATTTCGACGACCTTCGGAACTGGACCAGTCACCGGATCACGCGGATCAATTTTGTTCAATCGCAGCAGGTCATTCAGATGAGAAACCTCCTTCAGGAAGCGCACTTCACGCATTCCAGCTTCGGCAAGTTTGCCTTCCATCTCCAGGTTTTTGTCTTCCAGATTACGGCGAATGGCAATCGCTTCGTTACTCTGATCACGCAGTCGCTTGATCTCAGCCCGCGCGTCGTTGGTTTCGGTGATTCGTGCCTGTGCTTCCCTCTGAGCGACCAGCAAATCGGCCAGATGTTTATCGCGTTCTTTTTCCGCGTTGGCTAGGTTACCGATCGACTGCGTCAGATTCTGGTCCAGACCATTGACTTTGGCCTCGGCCACATTGGCCCGTTCTGTCTCGTTGGTCAGGTTGGCCGTCATTGTCTTCGTCAACTGATCTTTCTGTCCCTGTAAGTCTTGGACCTGGCCGTTTGCACTGACCAGCTGTTGCTGAGTCTTGTTTGCTTTATCACGCCAGCCGGCCTGGAACGAATACACCGCGCCGGCAAAGCACATAAAGCACAGGCTGAAGACCAGATTGGCCACAATCAGGATTTTGCTGACGATATTGTTCATCGTGCTGCTCCGACGCCTCTCAGGTTCATTAAGCGAACCCGCTCAGGTTAAGTACTCAAAATGTAAAACAAATGTTGTTTGAAAACATGAAACCGATCAGCCAACGGGACACTTCCTGACAGTCATCTCGTCTCCGTTGTCCTTCGATTATTCCTTCAGTTGCTGCAGTCGTTGTTCCAGTGCCTGATTTTCCAGTTCAAGGCGAACAAGTTGATCAGTATCATGACGCAGAATTTCATTCAGCCGAAACAGGTCCGTGCGAGCTTCTTCAAGTTCATGCCGCAGTCGCAGCACGTCAGTCCGACGAGCTGCTGTTTCTTCTCGCACTTCCAGTGTTTTCACGGAAATCGCCTGAGCGTCATCGGATCGAGCCTGCACGTCAATCTGTTTTTGTTCGGCTTCCGCGCTCAGCATTGCCACTCGATCTGCTATCGCCTGAACGTCCTGCTCCTGGGACACTTTAAACTTATTCAATTCCTGATCAACGACCACCTTCGCATTTACTTTTTCACCCTTCTGCCGTCCCATTTGGCTGGCCAGATCTTCATGAGATTTTGTGATCGCTTCATAGGCCGTCTTGTACGATCCTAAAGTGCCGCGTTCTTTCGGGTTGGCGGAATCGATTGAGAATCGACGTTTCACTGTCCACGTTGGATTTTCGCCCGTGGTTGGTTCAAACTCGTAGTTCAGCATCGCCGGAGTGTTCATCTCCGACGTGGCGTCTGGATGCACAAAGTACACAGACAGCGCCGCACCCATGAGTGCCACGGACACCACCGCAACAAACACAGCAGAAACTTTGAATATGAGGCTTTTCATGAAGTCCACTTACACCAAACGAAAAACGGAAAACCCTCAGCCACCATCAATCATCGTCGAAACGGGCACCCTGTTTGTCAGTATATGACCGTCTGGCAAAAACAGAGTCAAACACAAAGTCGACTGCGACTGCCCATTTCCGCAAACACTCCCCCGGCGCGCGGGAACATCGCGCCGTGAAGCCCGTTCTCCTGCAAAGTCATATCGGCGTATTGGTGAGTCGCATCTTTTCACGGTCTGCCCTTCCCGACCGCAATCGTCCACTGCCAAACCCTGGCGATCGTTAAAGTCATTGTAGCCGGAAATGACGCCAGCACTCGCAACCGCGACAACTGATCTTATGTGCAGTATTGCGGAAAATCACTACACCCTACTACTCCACTTTGCCGAAGGTGTCCAAAAGTTGCCATTTTCGGCATACTCCGCTTCAATTCATTTTTAGACGTTATTAAGTGATGAGATCGATGCAACCGAGAGTCTGGCCTGGACGACCAAATCCACTGGGGGCAACATGGGACGGTGGAGGTGTCAACTTTGCCCTGTTTTCAGAAAATGCCACACAAGTTGAGCTGTGCCTGTTCGAAAACGCCGCAGACCTGAAAGAATCGAGCCGAATTCTGTTGAAGGAACAGACCGACCGTGTCTGGCACGTCTACATGCCAGATATGCGACCTGGCCAACTTTACGGCTATCGCGTGCATGGTTCGTTCGATCCGTTCTCCGGTCATCGTTTCAACGCAAATAAAGTCTTGCTTGATCCGTACGCTAGGGCGATTGGTCGCGGCATTGGTTGGTCCGATGCGATGTTCGGTCATGAGATCGGGCATGTGGATGAAGACCTGAAAATCGATCAGCGCGACAATGCGTGGTGCGCGCCGCTGGGCGTCGTGGTCGATTCACAGTTTCGCTGGGGCGACGATGCTCATCCGCGTACGCCATGGCACAAGACGCTGATCTACGAGATGCACATCAAGGGATTCACGAAGCTAAATCCGCTCGTGCCCGAACCGCTTCGTGGAACCTACTCCGGACTTGCATCCCGCGCGGCGATTGATCATCTGAAGGAACTGGGTGTCACGGCTGTGGAACTGATGCCCGTGCATTATCGTGTCGATGATCGCCACCTCGTATCACATGGACTGTGCAATTACTGGGGCTACAACACGCTGGCGTTTTTTGCACCGGAAACTCGTTATTCATCGGCAAGTCGTCCTGATGAAGTGCTTAACGAGTTCAAAAACATGGTGAAGCGGTTGCACGAAGCCGGGATCGAAGTTATTCTGGATGTCGTATACAATCACACGGGCGAAGGCAGCGAGCGTGGCCCGACGCTGTCATTGCGTGGCATCGACAATGCCTCCTATTATCGCCTGATGCCAAACAATCGCCGATACTATCAGGACTTTACCGGCTGTGGCAATACGCTCAACATGCAGACGCCGCGTGTGCTGCAACTGATCATGGACAGTCTGCGCTACTGGGTCCAAGAAATGCACGTCGATGGTTTCCGCTTCGATCTGGCCAGCGCGCTGGCGCGTGAACTGCATGACGTCGATAAGCTGAGCGCTTTCTTTGATATTATTCTGCAGGATCCAATCCTGTCGCAGGTCAAACTGATTGCGGAACCCTGGGACTTAGGCAGCGGCGGCTATCAGGTCGGCAACTTTCCGCATCAGTGGTCAGAATGGAACGGACGCTATCGCGACACGATTCGTCGCTTCTGGGCGGGGGATGGTGGCTTGATCTCTGAAGTCGCAACACGCCTGACCGGCAGCAGCGATCTGTATCAGCATAACGGACGAAAGCCGTACGCAAGTATCAACTTCATCACTGCTCACGACGGATTTTGCCTGCGGGATCTGGTGACGTATCACGACAAAACTAACCTCGCTAATCTGGAAGAAAACCGCGACGGCGACAACCACAACAACAACTGGAATTGCGGCGTCGAAGGCGAAACGACGGATCCGGAAATCCAGAGCCTGCGACTGAAGCAACGCAAGAATTTACTCGCAACGCTGCTGTTGTCTCAGGGCGTGCCCATGATTCGCAGTGGCGACGAAGTCGAACAGACTCAACATGGCAACAACAACCCGTATTGCCAGGACAACGAGATTAGCTGGATCAACTGGAACCTGAATGCGGAACAGAAGCAGTTTCTGGAGTTCGCGAAGCAGATGACGACTCTGTGGCACGCGCAACCTGTTCTCAAACGACGCAATTTTTTCCAGGGCCGTCGTATCCGCGGTGCCGGTGTCAAGGACGTAGCATGGCTGACTCAGGACGGCGAAGAAATCGCCGATCACAACTGGCGCAGCGGTGAACTTCGCGCGCTGGGAATGCGTCTCAACGGCGAATCGATCGACGAAGTGGACGAACGTGGTCAGCCAATCGTCGGTGACACGTTATTGGTCCTGCTCAATTCGCAGCCGGGAAGCGTATCGTTTCGGCTTCCACGCCATAAACCGTCTGAACGCTGGATTCCTTACTTGGACACAAGTCTCACAGGCGTCCCTTCAGAACCGTTGTCGCACGAGGACGATTATCCGCTGCAGGGACGCTGCGTTGTGGTGCTCATCCTGCGTTCCGGCTGGCCATCCCGGCGGACACTGGTTCACGATTCACATCCGCTGCCACGCCCGGAAGTTCATACGTCCAGATAAACGCCGTGCAGAGTTGCAGACAGCAATGACACCACAACAATTTATTGTCACAACCGAAACCGCCGGCGCAGTTCTCGGTGCGCTGCGCAAACTCGCGGTGGATCTGACGTGGTCTGCGGCGCGGAAACATCTGGCTGGTCGTCGGATCACAGTCAACGGCATTCTGTGTGTCGATGAAGGTCGGCGTGTCGTGGTCGGTGATGCGATCGAGGTTCGCACCCAGCCGTTGCCGCCGCCCCCGCGCGATGACGATGTGCAGATTCTGCATTTGGACAGTCAGGTGGTGGTCGTGAACAAGCCGGCTGGGATGCTGTCGCTGCGTCATCCGGGCGATGTGAAATGGCGACAGGAACGCCGTGACCTGCAGCCATCGCTCGAAGAGTGCCTTGCCCGCCTAATCGCACGCCGTGAAAATCGACGCGACAGCAGCACCGTCGAACTGCTGGCCGTTCACCGTATCGACCGCGAGACCAGCGGCGCGCTGGCCTTCGCCCGAACCGAATCCGCTCAGACGCATCTCATCGAACAGTTCGCAACGCACACTTCGTTTCGACGTTATCTCTGCATTGTTCCCGGTCAGCTTGAAGCACAGACAATCTCGACGACGTTTGTCCGTGACCGGGGCGACGGAGTGCGCGGCAGCAGTTCTGACGGAATCCACGGCAAGCGGGCCGTGACTCACGTAAATCCGCTCCGCACGATCGGTGACTACGCCGAACTTGAGTGTCAGCTGGAGACCGGTCGCACGAATCAGATTCGCATTCATCTGGCGGAGCTGCGTCATCCGGTCTGCGGCGACGTCAAGTACCGCGGCCCATTCGATGAACCGTCGATCGCCGACAACAGTCGCGCGCCGCGTCTGGCCCTGCACGCCGCAGACCTTGGCTTTGTGCATCCCCGGACCGCCGAGACGCTAAGATTCTCCGTGCCGCTGCCAAAGGATCTTCAGCAGTTTATCGCACGGCTGGAAAAGATACCGCCGTCAAAGTAATGCGAATCATGTAGGTTGGACATTCTTGTCCGACTGCGATGCACCAAGATAATAAGACTTAATAGGACGTATTTCCGGGGCAGAACACGGAGCCTTACGACAGGATATCCCGGATCACTTCACCATGCACGTCCGTCAGGCGGAAGTCGCGACCGGCATAGCGAAACGTCAGTTGCTTATGGTCAAAGCCCAGGCAATGCAGCATTGTGGCATGCAGATCATGCACGCTGACGGGATTTTCCGCAGCCTTGAAACCAATGTCGTCGGTCGTTCCGTATGTCGTGCCGCCTTTGATACCGCCCCCTGCCAGCCAGACGCTGAAGCCCCAGTGATTGTGATCGCGACCGGATTGCGGTTTTCCGTCACCGGACAATTCCACCGTCGGTGTTCGACCAAATTCGCCACCCCACAAGATCAAAGTGTCCTCAAACATTCCCCGCTGCTTCAAATCCGTCATCAGCGCCGCGATCGGCTGATCGATCTCACCAGCCAGATTTCGGTGAGCCGCCTCAAGACCCGCATGATTGTCCCACGGCTGCCCCGCACCGTGCCACAACTGCACGTAGCGGACACCGCGTTCCAGCAGTCGCCGGGCGATGAGCGTTTGCCGGGCGTGAACGCCATCGCCGTACATCGTCTGAATATGTTCCGGCTCGTGGCTGACATCAAACGCTTCAGCGGCGTCCTGCTGCATGCGAAACGCCAGTTCAAACGATTGAATCCTGGCATCCAGTCGTTGATCGAGTCGCGTGGCTCGGTGTTCGGCATTCAGTCGCGCAAGGAGATTTAACTGACGTCGCTGAGCGTCCGTCGCAATCTGCGGATGTTCAATGTTCTCAATGAGCTTACTCAATTCCTTGTGCTGCGTATCAATGTACGTGCCCTGATACGCACCGGGCAAAAATGCCGACTGCCAGTTTTCGTTGTCTTTGATCGGGAGACCATTCGGACACATCGCCACGAAGCCAGGCAGATTCTGGTTTTCTGTGCCCAGACCATACAGAATCCATGCACCCATGCTCGGGCGAGGCTGCACAGAATCGCCGCAGTTCATCAGCATGAGCGAAGGTTCGTGATTCGGCACCTGGGCATACATCGAACGGATGACGGCGATGTCGTCGATGTGCTGTGAGGCCGTTCTGGCGAACAGTTCGCTGACTTCGATCCCCGACTGTCCATACTGACGAAACTTAAACGGTGACGGCATTGCGGCACCGGTCTTGCGTTCGGTTCGCAGATTGTCGCCCAGCGGCTGACCGGCATATTTTGCAAGCAGTGGCTTGTGATCAAACGTATCCACATGCGACGGCCCGCCATTCAGGAAGAAATGGATGACTCGCTTCGCGCGCGGAGGAAAATGTGGAGACTTGGCGATCAGCGATCCGTCAGTCGCTGACTCTGCCGCAACCACGCGACCATCGTCCTGCAGCACCTGCGCCAGCCCCAGCGCACCAAGTCCCAGCGCAGATCGCGTGAGCAGACTTCGGCGATTCATCACCGGCGCGGCCAGACTGGTCTGTCGCAGAAGTTCGATGGCATTGCGCCATGAGGAAGTGTTTCGCACGGCAAGTCTCTTGGTCGGCATTCCGGAAGGCGGGAGACACGTATTCTAACCAGACCAATCACAAAAGTCCCGCAGAGATTGCTGAGAACCGTGCGTTGCCGAATGTTGCCTGCATTGAATTCCGTGTGAGCCTTTCTACGATGCATATAGCCTCCGAGCCAGTTTCCATACCTAGAGAAAGGAAGTCCCGTGACCTCCCCAGACCAAAACGAGAAGAGTCAGCGAGATCTGCTGGATCAGCAGACCCGAGAACTGGTGCAGTGGCATTTTGGCGACGACACCGGCTGCGATTTTTGGCTTGAGAAGAAAAAGACGTTCAACTTCAACCCACTCAAGGACGTCAACTGTTTTGACGATCTCAAGAAATTCCCGTTGTTCGAAGACGACTGGCTGCGAGGCGGTCCAATGCGGCGCTGGGTGCCGAAACCGCTGCAGGAAAAACCCATTTACGTCTTTGAAACCGGCGGCACGACGGGAGTTCCCAAAAGCCGCGTGGTCGTGGAAGATCATTGGATCGATTACGAACTCTTCAGCGCGACGCTGCCAGATGCTTCTTTTCCTCGTGGCGCAAACTGGCTGATGCTGGGGCCATCCGGACCACGGCGTTTGCGTTTGGCCATTGAACACCTCGCTCAATTTCGCGGCGGCATCTGCTTCTGCGTGGACCTTGATCCGCGCTGGGTTGTGAAGTTACTCAAAAAAGGTGACGTCGACGGCGCGAAAGCGTATAGCGCTCACTGTATCGATCAGGCGCTGACGATTCTGGGCGCCAACAATGACATCCAGTGCATGTTTACGACCCCAAAGTTGCTGGAAGCACTGGCTCTGCGACTGATGGATCAGGGCAGCAGCGTCGAAGAAGCCGGCATCAAGGGCATCTTCTGCGGCGGCACCGAGTTCACTCAACAGTGGTTTCGCTTTGCCTGTGAAGAACTGCTGGGGCCAAATGTGTATATCACGCCGACCTACGGCAACACGCTCATGGGTCTTGCCTGCGGCAAGCCCTTCGATCCGGCCGACAACTATAAGATCACGTATTACGCTCCGCAGCCAAGGGCTGTGATCGAAGTCGTTGACTTCGACGACCATACGAAATTGGTTGACTACGACAAAACCGGTCGAGTCAAACTTTACACGATGACCAAAGAACTGTTCGTTCCTGGATTCCTTGAACGCGACGAAGGCGAACGCGAACGCCCCTGTGCCAAATATCCATGGGACGGCGTCAGCAGCGTGAGGCCGTATCACGTGTTTGCGAAGACAACGACAGTGGGAGTCTATTAGGATCAAGGATCGAGGGGTGAGAATTGAGTGACCTCATTCTGGCGGAACGCCTTGGTTTCCTAAGCACCGAACTCAGCAAATCCAAATCGCTGGCTACCGAAGAAATCAGTCGAATGCTCGCAGACCTGATTGCTTCCATCGAGCGTAACAAATCCTGACAGCTCAAGAACTCCGTTGCTCTATTTCTCAATCCTCACCCCTAAATCCTGAATCCTCCTCCTATGCTTGAAATTCCCGTTATCCGCTGGGGCAAGCCTTACGAATCGCTCGAAAAGGCTGATGTTGTTCACTTCGAGACCGGTGAAGTGATGGCCAAAATGCATCAGGCCAATGCAGGGCTGGTACAGATGGATTCGCGCAAGTCGAATAAGGCTCGTGAGATTCTGAAGCAGTTCTCCTGTGCGGACCTGATCAGGAAGTGCGAGCAGGCAGCGGATTTGTATCTGACGGCAAATCTGCCGATGGGCACGGGGACGCAGACTCCGGAAGAATTCTGTTCCATCCAGTCAGCGACGACCGGACTGCCGCTCAATATGTGCCGCGCGAACATGTCGAAGAACGCATTTGTTCTCAAGCACATGGGCGACATGCTGGATGCGCTGACGCGGGGGTTGTCGCTGGATATTCTGACGCGCGGTTACGGGATGGAATCGCGAAACGTCATGGTCAGTTTCCAGGCAAATTCGCCGACGCTGGGACTTGTGCTGCCTTCGAATTCACCTGGTGTTCACACCCTGTGGCTTCCCGCGATTCCACTGCAGATCGGACTCGTTCTGAAACCCGGTTCATCAGAACCCTGGACTCCGTATCGTATGTACGAGGCGTTTGCTGCGGCAGGCGTTCCACGGGAAGCATTCTGTCTGTATCCAGGACCTCATGATGTTGGCAACAAGGTTCTGGAAACCTGCAATCGAGCCATGATCTTCGGTGGTCAGGCGACGGTCGATAAGTACCACGGCAACCCTCGAGTTCAGGCACACGGTCCGGGATTCAGCAAGATCCTGATCGGTGATGACTGCGTCGATCGCTGGGAAGATTATCTCGAAGTGCTTGTGAAGAGCGTGCTCATGAACGGCGGACGCAGCTGCATCAACGCATCCGGCATCTGGGCGTCGCGCCATACCGAAGCGATCGCCGAAGCGATCGCTAGGCAGCTGGGGCCAATCGCACCGCTGCCAACAACGGACCCGAATGCGGCCATTGCCGCGTTCACAACAGCCGGCGTTGCAGAAGCCATGAACGGCCAGATCGACGATGGCATTAAGCTGCCGGTTGTGACAGAAGTGACCGCCAAATACCGCGGCGGGGATCGTCTGGTGAAGCATGAACGTTGCGACTACCTTCGTCCAACGGTGCTGCATGTCAGCGATTGCGACAACGGGATGGCCAACACGGAATATATGTTCCCATTCGTATCGGTCGTGGAATGTCCGCAGGACAAGATGCTGAGCAAAATCGGATCGACTCTGGTCTGCACTGCGATCACGGGCAACGACAAATGGGTCGCCGAGCTGGTTGATGCCCGGCAGATTGATCGGTTGAACGTCGGCCCGATTCCGACATGTGCCCTGAACTGGCTACAGCCTCACGAAGGCAACATCATCGATTTCCTCTTCCGCAACCGAGCCTTCCAAAACAGCCCGCCTCCGGCACACTGAAGTGTTTACGAAAGACGGCCATACCTACATACGATTGTTCTGCCATCGCTCCCAAAGCGTGAGTCATCTGCCACATTTTACAAAACGTCAGCACAGGCAGTTAACTGATCATTAGATCCCGAATCGGATTTCCGGGGCAGATTACGAAAGGGCGGCCTTCGATGTCGGTGAGTTCCAGATTTGGCGGAACACCCATCAGATCGTAAACGGTTGCTGCCAGATCGATGGGATTGACGGGATTCAGAGCCGGATATGCCGCATGCTGGTCACTGGCACCGAGCACATCTCTGCGACCGAGTCGCTTCGGATTCTACAATCGTCGGTGATGTCGTCTTGATGGGCCTGTCATGGGAAGTTCACGAGATCAACAGGTAATAGTCTTCAATCTTACCATACTAACTCAGATCCGAGTCGATGCAAGACGATGCGACATTTGTATCACCGTCGGTCAGTTATTGACGATGCGCAATCTGTAGGGTGTGACAAGCACCGCGCAGGCACACCGAATCACAGACATGGTGTGCCTGCGCTGCCGCTTGTCACACCCTACGGCTTCTGTGATTCCAATTGTTCCATAATCTCACTGATCTCCAGCACGCGGCGCTGGTAGTCCGGGTCGCGGTGGATCTCGTGTGTTGGAACGGTGCTGCGAGGGATCGGGATCTGGTGTTGCAGGCGACCCGGACCGCGACTGAAGATGAAGACCCGGTCGCCGAGATACACGGCTTCTTCAATTGAATGTGTCACGAAGAAGACCGTCGCTTCGACATCATTCCACAACTGAATCAACAGGTCCTGCATCTGCTGCCGCGTATGCGGGTCCAGTGCGCCGAAAGGTTCGTCCATCAGGATGATTCTGGGATGCAGAATCAGAGTGCGGGCGATCGCGACGCGTTGACGCATTCCTCCGGATAATTCGTGAGGAAACTTGCCCGCATCGGACTGCACGTTCAACCCGACCCGCTGAATCCACTCTCGCGCCTTTTCATGCCGTGTGGCTCGGTCGATGCCGCGACATTCCAGGCCAAAGGCGACATTATCGAGCACCGTGCGGTTGTCGAAGCTCGTGTAATCCTGAAACACCATCCCGCGATCAGGACCAGGTCCCATCACAGGCGTGCCGCTCACCAACACCGAACCGCTCGTGGGCGGATGCTGCGGGTCCAGACCGGCGATCATCCGCAACACGGTACTCTTGCCGCAACCGCTCGGTCCCAGCACCGTGATGAATTCACCCTTGCCGGGGAGGTCTTCAATCTCAAATGTCACGTCCGAGATCGCCGTGAAAGCATCGCGGCTGCCTACGTTGTAGGTCTTGGTGACGCCCTTAAATTCAACAATATTTTTTGACATGACTTCCGTAGCCAGGGGTGAAAGACGTGTCATTACCTACATCTTCCATGAAAATCGGCACTTTTCGTTTAACCCGAGCCAACGGCGAGGATTCCTTCAACACGGCTCCTCGCCGTTGGCTCGGGTTAAAAATTCGTCACCGCCAGAACAAACGCAGTGTACCGCGTGTCAGCTGCCACAGGGCATTGCGTTCGGCCTCGCGTCCGTATTTCCAGCGGAAGATCAGACACTGCAACAGGGAAAGGCACTGGTCAATCAGCCATGCCACAATCGGAATCGTCAGAATGATAATCGCCATGATTTCGGTGATGCCACGTTTGCGGCCGACGTTCAGCAAGTTACCAAGACCGCCCGCACCGTCCGAATCATTGACAACTTCCACCAGCATGATGTACCCGAAAGCGAGTCCGAAGAGGACTCGTGCAGAATTGAAAATTGTCGGCAGCGCGAGCGGCACCAGCACCTTCAGCACGATCTGCAGCCTCGACGCACCGAGCGTTAAGGCGGTCTCCACATATCGCTGAGCCACATCGCGAATCGCATCCGCCGCATCCGACACGATGAACGCGACACAGGCGATGAAGATGAACATGAATTTTTCGGTCTCCCCGCTTTTGAACAGCGCGAACACCAGAGCTGTCAATGCGGCGACGGGTATATTGCGTCCAAACAGAATTAAGGGCGACAGGAAGGCGCGGACCAGGGAAAAGCAACCTGCTGCCACTCCCAGCGGGATGCCGACCAGTAACGCCAATGAAAACCCGATGGCGACTCGTGTCAGTGATCTGATCGTGTTGTTGAACAGATGACTCTGCGGTGACTTGCTGTCCCAGAGCTTCGGGAAGTAAGCGATCGCTTCTTTTGGAGAAGGTAATTGTGAATATCCCAGAATGCGTTCTTCATGTTCGCCGTGTGTGACATACCACCACGCACAGAAACAGATTCCAAGGCAGACGAGCGAGGCGAGCAAACTCTGCCAGCGCGAAATATCGGTTCGCAGACCAAGCAACGGTGCTCGATGGACGACGACGCCTTCTGCAGAAGTATTCGAAACAGTGGCCGCCTCGGAAGCGCCGGACGCAGTGAATGACGCGGGCGGTGTGTTTGACGGTGGATCTGTTTCGTTCATGGCTGACGGTTACTTTCCCAGAATCCATGCAAACAGTCCACGCGCCAGATGCATGCGATTTTCTGCCTGCTGAAATACGATACTCTGTGTTCCATCCATCACGCCATCCGTCACTTCCAAACCGCGTTTCGCAGGCAGGTCGTGCATGAATCTCGCGTGCGCCGGAGCAGTCTTCATCAGGTCTTCGTTGACCTGGAATTCGGAGAACGCCTTCATGCGTCTGACGGCATCTTCTTCCTGCCCCATGCTGGCCCAGACGTCGGTGTAGACGATGTCGGCGGACTTGACGGCGTCGGAGGCGGAATGAACCTGATGGACGTGATGCTTCGGATATCGCCTGCTGAGTTCCTTCAGAAAGGCGTTCGGGAATTCAAATCCTTTTGGCGCGGCAAGCGTCATCTTCATCTCGGCCATTGCAGACGCAATCGCCAGCGACATCGCTACGTTGTTGCCGTCGCCTACGAATACCAGATGCACGTCCTTCAGTGTTTCCAGCGATTCCTGAATGGTGAGCAAATCCGTGAGCGCCTGGCATGGATGGCGTTCGTCTGACAGGCCATTGATCACTGGGCAGCTGGAATGTTTGGCAAAGTCCACGATGAGCTGATGCGAAAAAGTCCGCATCGTGATCACGTCACTGAAAGAACTCAGGACTTTCGCAATGTCATGCAAAGATTCGCGACCATTCAGTCCCGCTTCGGCGGTGGTCAGAAAAATGCCTGACCCGCCGAGATGAATCATGGCGGCTTCAAAACTGTTGCGAGTTCGCAGCGAAGGTTTCTCAAACAACTGCGCGAGGACTCGGCCTTGCAACAATGGAGGCCGTTCGCCTTTTTTGAACAGGGCCTTCAAGTCCGCCGCGCGTGTCAGGATGGCAAACAGGTCCGACGGAGTCAGATCATAAAGAGATGTCAGATGCTTCATCGTTCTGCATCAGTATTCATTCCGGCACAGTCGAGAACTGCAACGGGGGTTTCAGAAAATGAAAAAGACTGAGCCATCTCCACTCACGGAACAACTCAGTCAGCCAGATTTCCCTGCGTCTCAAAAAACGCATGTTTCGGTCAGCCGCAACATTTTGATGCGACATGGAGCCACATCCGACACCACCCCGGCACCTGTGGGCACAGATTCCCAAAACGTGAAAGAGGGAGTGTGGCAGTTTTTTGCAGCGGCGTTAAGTCTCGCACAATGAAAACAAACGTTTCTCGAAGTTCTGCTGATGCGATCTCCTGCAGGGCGAGCGGCGGATCAAACCGTCCCGGTTCCGTACCTAAACTCGTGAGAATTCATGGGAGATCTGAATTCTCAGGAATTCCGCTGCGGTCAGTTCTTTTCTGCCGCTCGACAGAAAGCTACGCCGTTTGTGTTTCCCGAGCATAATCGAACATCGGTGAAGACAGGTAACGTTCACCCGAGTCCGGCAGAATGACCACGATTGTCTTGCCAGCGTTCTCGGGGCGCGCGGCCACTTTTAACGCAGCAGCCATGGCCGCTCCGCAACTTATGCCGCACAGGATGCCTTCTTCGCGTGCGACGAGTGGAGCCATTTCCATGGATTCTTCGTCCGTCACTTGAATCACTTCATCCACCAGCGACATATCGAGTATGTCGGGTTTGAAGCCAGCACCGATTCCTTGGATCCGATGTTTGCCGGGTGCGCCGCCGGAAAGGACGGGGCTGCCAGCCGGCTCCACAGCAATCGACTGCAGGGACAGTCCCTTTTCTATTTTCAGATAACGAGAGACTCCCGTGATCGTGCCACCCGTTCCGACGCCCGACACAAAGATATCAACCTTGCCGCCGGTATCTTCAAAGATTTCCGGACCGGTGGTACGAAAGTGAATTTCTGGATTGGCTGGGTTCTTGAACTGCTGGGGAATAAAGCAATTCGGTTTCTTTGCCATCTCTTCCGCTCGTGAAATGGCACCCTTCATGCCTTCTGCTCCGGGCGTGAGGATCAGAGTTGCCCCGAACGCGCGAAGAATCATGCGGCGTTCGATCGACATTGTTTCCGGCATGGTGAGCGTCAGTTTGTAGCCGCGAGCAGCACAGACATAAGCCAAGGCGATACCCGTGTTGCCGCTGGTCGGTTCGACAACTTCCATGCCCGGCGTCAGGCGTCCGGAGCGTTCGGCGTCCCAGATCATGGCCGCGCCGATACGGCATTTCACGCTGTACGCCGGATTACGGCCTTCAATTTTTGCCAGCACAGTCGCCTTCAGCCCGGCGGTCAGACGGTTGATGCGGACCAAGGGCGTCTTGCCAATGGTCTCAGAATTGTCGCTGAATATCGCCATCTGTCGTAAACCTTTCTCAATTGAAGCGAAGTAGTTTGATCCATCGCAAGCAGTCTAACGACCGATCGCACCTTCGTAAAATCTCCACGGAAATGCCCTGGAAGGCGTTCTTCTCCCGCAGGGCGTTTACTCCAACCGCCAGTCGCGATCATCCTGCTGAGACATAACAATGTTGATCATAAATGGCCGAAATTGGCTGACTTTCGCCGAACGAAATGGCAGCGAATGCAATACGACAACTCACTCCTGCCAGAACATTGATTGCGCCGGAGCTTTGTACCGAATCGCCATATCGTTTGTCACGAATGGTTTTCCGCCAGTGAACAGAGATTCGACGCCGCCAATCACCATGCCGGACGTCAACAAAGTGCGTTCGATCGGGTAGGGCGTCGTGCCCTGCAGGAACATGTTTTCCACATGTTGGCACAGCGGCGTGAAGAAGTCGGCGGTGGTGGCACTATGGCCGGGCATTGGGAGGTACATCTGGCAGCCAACGATTTCTCCGTTGTCGGATCGCAAGCCAGCGTAGTTGAAGTCGCGAATGGATGTTAAGAATATGGCCGAGTGGAAACCGTCGAGATGTTCAATGAAGTAACCGGTTGTGTCCGGCAATGTCTGACGAGCCCATTCCAATGTGACTGGAGCGGCAGGATAACCGTTGTCCACCGGAAGATTATGGCTTCGACAAAGCGCCGATACAAACAGTTCGCGTGTGTGCTCCCTTTGCGGAGTTTCCAGCAGAGTCCAGAGCTTTTCGCCCTTCACAGTATGGACGGAGCGAATACCGACCTCACCACCCGCGCGGCGTTCTGACATGCACTGCGCAGTTTCCAGCGCATGAAAGTCGTAGCTGTCAATCCCGCCGTAGCCAACGCACACACTTTCTTTCAGCGGTGTATCGAGCGGGATTTCAAACGATGGCAGTCGCCATGTTACGGGCAACGATGATCCAGCGTAGAAGGGGAAACCTAGGCGTTTGGAATCCGCCACCATTTCGCGGCATTGATTCCAGTCGGTCGCGAGATGCTTGTCGTTGAATATGGGGACTGACCGACCCGATGCTTCGAAAACTTTGACGACTTCTTTGAACCAGTCATAGCGAGGATACAGCGTCTGGCCTTTTTCATTCTTCGGATAATCGCCATGCTCGCCGATGATGACAACACCATCCACGGCCAGCGTTGAGCCTCCGAGAGTCAAGGCTTCGGCAGGTGTCGGGAACTGCTTCAGGCCGTAACGCTCAATGCGTTGCTTGCCAATATCGGCAGTATCATTGTCCTGCATCTGATCGATGAAAACCGACGCAATATCGACCGGAGGTTGATGCCATTTTCCGCCCATTGCAAATCCCATCGCAAAGCGATCCAGAAAGTGCTGTGCGTGGGAGTGTTGATATACTTTTGTGCCAAGAAACGCGATCTTTTTTCGGGGTTGAAGAACGCTGTTCGATATGGCACTAACGTGACTGGCAGCGTTGAGTGATGCCAGGAACGAAGCTGCAGCAAGATTCTGGCCAAACTGGCGTCGACTGAGCATAAACTAACCCTCCCAGGATTTTCCGTCCCACTGAATGATACGGTTCAAAAGTTGTTGTACACCGTCACTGAATGTCGCAAACAGCGTCTCGCCTTTTTCGGGGGAAGCAAGATGCGGACAGCCGATGTGACCGGGCTCAGAACGATCCTTCGTAATCCAGCCGCGAGTCGCCGGAAGAAACGGATTGCCGCGATCGACAACCGCGATATTTTTGTACTCGCGCACCAGATGCGGCGAGATTCGCAGGATCATGGAGGTTTCCCATTCGCAGGCGTGGCCCATTTCGTGTTGAGTGAATTCGGGGCTGCCCATGACAGCTTCGTCGCCCAGCCCCCAGTATGTGGAAAACAGCAACAGCAGATCCTCGCGATCGCGGTACTTCTGACGGACTTCAAAGACAGCCTGCTTACCGGGAACATCGTTGCCGCCGTGCCCGTTGATCAGTAACAGTCGCTTGAATCCGTGCATGATGAGGTTGTCGAGCAGTCCAACCAGCAGATCAAGATACACACGCGGCGGAGCGGAGAGTGTGCCAGGAAAGTCCAGATGATGGTCCGAATTGCCCAGCCACATCAGCGGAGTCACCAGAATCTGATCGTGCATGGCTGAATCCACACGTCGCACAATTTCTGTCAGCAACATGCTGTCCGTGTAAACCGGCAGATGGTGGCCGTGCTGTTCAACCGCTGCGATGGGAATCACAACAGGCGTGTCTTTCGAAAGACCAGCCACATCAGGCCATGTAAGTTCGCTCAGGAACATGGTTCTTACTCGTAATTGGCACGATCAAACTGGAGGGGGCAAAAGCGAGTTGTTACGCTCGAGACGTTTCAGGCAACTTGTTTCGCACAGCGGACTTTACATTTTCGGACGACAATCAGCCATCCGATCGATGAGATGTTTTCCAGGAACGCGACAATGTGGCGATGCGTCAGGAATTGAGATCCGGATTCAATGGTCACCCCAACGTGACAACGGAGGTCGCCACGCCTAGAATAAGCCCGCCTAACGCTCAGCAGCCCGCATGAGTTGCATGTTTTCGACTTACCGAGTCCGCTAAAGATGACAACATCCCTGCCCGAGTTCGTTGAGATCTACCGACCAAAGAACCTGATGCAGGCTCACGCGATCCGGCCTACAGACTTGAAGGTCAACGGGCTCAAATGGCTGGCAATGTCAGTTTTGGAGTTTCATGCCAGACGACGGACATGAATGTCCATCGTACCGAGGTTCTCCAGAAACTTACTCGTCGCGCCCCGGGCGTTTGAGATCATGAGGTTCGCAGACCGCACCGTACATTTCCGGGCGGCGGTCGGCCATGCGGTCGATCATGTGTTTTCCGGGGACACGCACAATGAGTTTGGTGCGCGCTGCAACAGGATCGATGTCCGCGCGAATGATGCCGGGCTTGTCATTGTCGATCGAAGTCATCGTTGCACCGAGCGGGCTGCAGATGCGACTTTTGCCGATGAACCGGAATCCGTTTTCTGTCCCGACGCGATTCACGGCCGCAAAGTACACCCCGTTTTCCATCGCACGCGAATTGATCGAAAACTGAGCCATGTAGTCGCCGCCCGGTGGCCAGTTGGTGGGCAGCAGAATGATGTCGGCTCCGCGAAGCGCCAACACGCGCGCGGCTTCCGGGAATCCGCCGTCGTAGCAGATCAGCATCCCGATTCGAACACCGTTCGCTTCGAACACTTCAAATGGGCGATCTCCCGGCGTTGTGAACCGATCAACTCCCAGATACGGAAGATGAATCTTGCGATAACTTCCGATCAGCCCCTCAGGCCCGATCAACACAGCCGTGTTAAACAACTGTGCGCCGGATTTCTCAAGCATCCCGCAGACGACGATCGTATTGAGTTCTTTACAGAGCTTTGCGATGCGTTCGGTCGTTGGTCCGGGAACCGTCTCCGCCAGCGACATCGCGTCTTCGAGCGAATCAAAACAGTAGCCTGTGTTGAAGCATTCGGGAAAGATGGTCAGCTGAGTTCCCTGAGCGACTTCGGAACGCACATGAGATTCCAGGGTCGTCAGGTTGGCGCTGATGTCGCGGAAGACGACGTCTGTCTGAATACCGGCAATTCGCATGGAAACGCTTCTTTCAAACTGAATCGGGGCTGTCATCGGCAGGTTTTGCCGATGCACGTTCGATCTTTCGCTGGTCCACAGAAAAGGTGTAACGATGGCAATGATTCTATGCAATCTAACGGGGCGCCACGTCGATGAACACCAAGGACGAGCGAGACGCGCCGAATGCAGGCAACGATCGTCATCGGTTGGCGATCTGCTGACCGAATTGTCACTGTCGAACGAAGGTAAGATCCGTGAAGACAATCGAAGGCCGCCCTGGAATTCTGTTGACACTTGTCGCAGCTATTGCCTCAAGTGCCCTCCTGACCGGTTGTCAGACAACTATCGGCGGGCAAACTCTGCCCTCGCCGGACTACCTTGCTGACGACGTGCAATACTTCCCGGCCGGCCCGGAGTTTAAGCTCACGAATCAGGTTGAGGCATCTCGCAAGAAGGCCGCCGAAAAGGAAAAGCTGCAGCAGGGCTTTTGAGTTCTGACCGGCGATTTTCAACGAAATCCCACACCCAGAATACCCAGCAGGGCGCTCGAGTCACGGACACGAGTGCCCTTTCTCTTTGCGCTGTGAACGATTTTGCCTGAGAAACGACGTTTTTCTATTACGATACATTGTCTGTTTCGACAACACTTGTCTGGACAAGTGTTTGGCGCCGGTCTAAGATCGACCGAGCATGAATGGATGCACCACAGGAAAACAGGTCACGAGGTTTTTGATGTTTAACGATGTCCCCCAATCAATTAGTGAAACCGATGTCGTTGTAATCGGAGGTGGCCCGGCCGGTTCAACCACCGCCACGTTGATCGCTCAAAAAGGGCACAAGGTTCGGTTGTACGAGCGAGAAACATTTCCGAGGTACCACATCGGTGAATCATTGATTCCCGAAACGTTCTGGGTTCTCCAGCGTCTGAACATGCTGGATAAGATGCGCAAGAGCCACTTTGTTCACAAGCACAGTGTGCAGTTCGTGAGTGCCAACGGAAAATCATCGGCGCCGTTTTACTTCTCCGAGAACAAGCCGCATGAGTGCTCACAAACATGGCAGGTCGAACGCAGTGAGTTTGACCTGATGCTGCTCAACAACGCCCGCGAACACGGTGTGGATGCGCACGAAGGTGTTCGCGTGCTGGATGTGCTTTTTGACGGTGATCGAGCCACGGGCATTCGAATTCAGCGGCCCGATGGCACGACTGAACAGGTCAATGCCAAAGTCGTGGTGGATGCCAGTGGTCAGAGCGGCATGTTGATGAATCGACTCAAACTGCGAATCTGGGATCCCGTACTCAATAAAGGTGCAATCTGGACATACTGGGAAGGCGCCTATCGTGACACCGGACGTGATGAGGGTGCGACTGTGGTGTTGCAGACGGATAGCAAGAACGGCTGGTTCTGGAACATCCCGCTGCACAACAATCGCGTAAGTCTTGGAATCGTGGCCCCGTTTGACTATCTGTTCAAGGGACGAGGAACACATGAAGAGGTTTATCACGAAGAGATCGAAGCCTGTCCCGCAGTGAAGGAACGCATCTCCGGTGCGAAACGCGTGTCAGGTTATCACGCCACTCGCGACTATTCGTATCGTTCGACAAAAATTGCGGGCGACGGCTATGTGATGGTCGGCGATGCATTTGGATTTCTGGATCCGCTGTATTCTTCGGGAGTTCTGCTGGCATTGAAATCCGGCGAAATGGCGGCAGATGCAGTCGTGGAGGGACTCGAAAAGAAGGATCTGTCGGAAGCTCAGCTTGGCAAATGGGGCCCGGCTCTCAATGCCGGCATTGATCGGATGCGACGTCTGGTGTGTGAGTACTATGATGGCTTCAGCTTTGGCCGCTTTGTCAAGAATTTCCCACATCTGCAGGGAACCGTCACTGATCTGTTGATAGGCGATCTGTTCACGGACAAAGTCGATGTTGTGTGGAAACCAATGGAATCGCTGTACAACGAGGGCAAAACTGCTCCCGGCTCCTGGACCGGAGGCATTCCCGGAGAACTGGCGGAGTCCAAAGCAAACGAGTGGTACTACACCGAAGCAGCGAAGTCGTAGCAGGCTTCGAACTGTCGTCTTAGTCTCGATCTCAGCATTTTCGTTTAACGGCGAGCCGTACGCGCAGGCGAAACTTGGCGACTACGGCTGCGACTTGCCGTTAAACGATTAAGACGACAGGCCCCACGCTGACCGGGTGCTGATCACCAGCCGACGGTGTCGCAATGTGTCTGCAAGTGTCGCTGATTCTGGTCGATGGGGCAAACTTCGACCACGAATAACTTACCTGAGAACGCGAACAGACCTGCATCCTCCGCGTCCGGCTGAGAGGTTGAGAAAAATCGAAAAGGCGGTTTTTTGACCTAGGTCGGCGGGTCGGCATGCGTAAACAGGCTGATAAAGACTACATCTTCCGCCGACGCTGAACAAGATTCTCTGGTGCGTTGCATGATGATCACCACGTCCCGAATTCTCACGAATTCGGCGACCTTTGAATCGCGGCCGCGCGTTCAGTTAAGCGAGGCGGAAGCTCGCACTACGAAAACAACGGCGAAATGACCTGCCCTGTGTTGACTCGATGCGGTCGTCCCTGGCGGTCCGTCATCGTAGTCTCGGGATCGATTCCGAGAGCCGTGAAAATTGTTGCGCCTAGGTCGGCCGGATACCAGCCTCGAGTCGCCGGATAAGCCGCCTGATCATCGCTGGCACCGATGACCTGACCGCCGCGAACTCCCGCACCGGCGAATACGGCGGAGAAAACTCCGGACCAGTGATCACGTCCGCCGCCAGGATTGATCTGGGGCGTACGACCGAATTCACCCACGGCCACGACTAGCGTGGTGTCGAGCAATCCGCGTTCGTCGAGATCAGTGAGCAGCGCTGACAGCCCCCGATCGAATGGCGGCAGCAGTCGGTTCTTCAGTTGTCCAAAGTTGTCGCCGTGCGTGTCCCAGTTGTTCATGGTCCCCATGTTCGCCTGGATGATCGGCATTCCCGCTTCGACCAGTCTTCGCGCCAGCAACAGCGATTGACCGAAAGAGTGGCGACCGTAGCGATCCCGCACCTCGGCCGGTTCACGACTCATATCGAACACATCACGGAAAGTTCCCGCCGCCCCGAGCAATTGATGAGCTTTCTCAACCGATCGACTGAGTGACTGTGACGCCGATGGAGCTTGAAGATGACGATGCTGGTCATCCAATGCAGAAAGCAAACTCCGGCGATTTTGCACTCGTTGATCCGTCAGATCCTGCAGCAACGTCAGCTCATTAATGTTGAAGTCGGCTGCATTGGGATCTTTGGTGACGTGCCACGGATCATACTGACTTCCCATGAAGCCACCGGTCTGTCCGGAAAATCCATAGCCGTTGTGAATGTACGTAGGCAGCATGACGCCCGATGGCACGCCGTCTTCTCGCGGTCGTACGGCCTGCATTGTCGCTGAATAGCATGGCCAGTCGGCGCGGCTGGCCATATGCGTTGCTCCCGGAGGAACCTGATTCACACCGGTCAGAACGAAGTGCGTTGCATGTTCGTGACTCGGCAAACTGTGAGTCATTGAACGCACAATCGCAAACTTGTCCGCAACCATTGCCAGTCGAGGCACATGTGGACCGATCTGAACTCCTGGTGCTACTGTATCGATCGGGCGAAACTCGCCACGGACCTCTGCCGGTGCATCGGGCTTCAGATCCCAGATGTCCTGATGCGACGGCGCTCCGGAAAGGAACAGCAGTACCACACTGTTCGCCCGTCCGAATAACGGACTCGATCCCATCGCCGCGCTGGCCTTGCGCCGGGTCGCGAAGTCCGCCAGTCCCAGGCCGAGTGCTCCTGAGAAGCCCACCTGCAGAAACTGGTTCCGGCTTACGGCTGCTGAACGATTGACAGGTCGAAGGTTGGACATAGAAAGCTCCGGGACCGAGTCAAAGGCAGGAGGGACGGCAAAGGAATCAATGGCGGGAAAAGGAGCATACGCTGTGTTTTGAATGGTTGGCAAGGCGTTTGAGGATCGAGAAATAACACCTTTGCAGCTGGCAGGTTGCCGATTTTCGGGCTGTCCGACGGCGCGTTTTCATCTGCCATTAGCGAAGATCGGAGCGCGGCCAGCAGGAGACCGACAATAAGAATGCTATTGCGTTTCATTTTGGGCTTCCCGTGAACAGAACGATCTACTGACCGTGAAACCGGCGTCTCATAAAGTCACAACTGATCACCTTCTCAATAACGACAAGCGTCCCGGTATTGTCAGGTGTTCATAAATCAAAAAAGCGTTCTTAGAAACTCGGCCGTCTGTGCTGCTGCTGCGGCAGGGTTCGTGCCGTCCTCCGGCGCGGATTGGTGGACCGTGACGATACCGTCGTAGCCAGCCTGTTTGAGACCGTCGAACACAAGTGGAAAATTAATTCCGCCTGGGGTGGGAATGCTCATGATGTCGAATGAGATCGGTCCGTGCGACCATGTATCCAGTGTGACGGCCCCATTGAGGTTCAGTCGCTGGTTCTGCAGATAGACGTTTCGAATCCACGGAGCCAGTCGGGCGATCGTATGCGGGCCGTAGTTCTGTCGGCACGCCTCCAGATTCGCTGCTTCGAAGATGAGACCGAAATTGGGGTGGTCAATTTGTTTCAGCTGCATCTCAATGTCGTCAACGGTCTCGAACAAACTTTGCGTATGGCATTGATGAACAAGCGTGATACCTCGTTCAGCGGACTCATCTGCGGCATGGCGTACGGCGGCGATGTCGTTCTCGGTTTTCATGCAAACTCGAATCAGTGCGGCGCTGAGTACCTCGGCCAGATTCAAATACGGAGTGATATTGTTCAGGCAACTCGGGCCACGACCGTTGTTGTAAACAATGTCGAAGTCACCGGTGATCATAGTGACATCTAGGTTGCGTTCGCGGATGGTTTCTCGTGCCTCGGCGATGGCATCGGCTGAGGAATGGATGCCAATCTGTGACGCCCGCATACAGATTGCTTCATAACCAGCCTCCACGGCCAAATCACAAAGCTCCGGCAGCGACAAAATGGCCTCTTCTTTCGAATGGAAGCCTTCGGCAATGCGGCAGGACACGGATAGTTTCATGGCAGATCAGATCCCGACCGCTTTGAGCATGCGAATGAATTGACGCAGGACAATGGTGTTTTCCGAATAACCACGTCCAGTAACCAGTTGGCCGTCAATCACCATGTCTTCATCGACATAAGTGGCACCTCCCTGTTCAGCATCCATCGCACACTTAGGGACGGTGGTGACTCGTTTGCCCCGAATGCAGTCTGCGGCAGTGAGAATTTCGATTCCGTGGCAGATGCAGGCGATCGGTTTTCCGGCGTCGGCAATCTCGCGAATGCAGCGCTGGAGGTTCTTGTCGTACCGAATGTACTCCGGAGCCCGACCGCCAGAAATAAAAGCGCCAGCGTAGTCTTCGGAACGCAGATCCCGAAAAGCAAGTTTTGCCTGCAGATGGTAGCCCGGACGTTCCTGAGTGATATCCCACGGCACATCGGAGTTGGGCGGGATTTCGTGCAGGACTGTGTGATACAGTCTCGCTTCCGGACCAGCGACGACGACTTCGTAATCGTCTTCCGGCAACCGGTAGTAAGCGTAGAAGGTATCGAGCGCTTCAGTGGCGTCGCCGATGGGCATCAGGATCTTCGGCATGATCGATGGCTGTTCCCTGGTTCAGAATCTGGCGTGTGTTAAATAGTCTACTTCAAATTCTCATCAAACCAATCCCACACCGGCGGATAGTCATCCATAATTCCGGCCCATGAGCTGTGGCCGCCGCCTGGTTCGACGACAAGCTTAACTTTGGCCCCCTGCTCTTCGTATTTGGCCTTCATGATTTCTGACTGCTGCAACGGAACTGTTCTGTCGGCATCACCATGAATCAACAACAAAGGAGGTGAGTCCTTCGTCACAAGGTACAGTGGAGAGATAGACTTCAGCTGAGCTTCTAGGTCTGTGATCTCACCGAACATGCGTTCGAAAAGTCCTGGCCGCAGAAGGGGAATCAGCTTGTAGCCATTCGGGGCTCCCCAGTTGATCATGTCCGTCGGAGGAAACCACGCGACGACCGCCTGCACTTGACTACTGACTCGTTCGATCGGATCTTTGGAATCCAGCTTGCCATCATCGCCCGTCATGGCTGCCATCAGTGACAAATGTCCGCCGGACGATCCACTTGTGATGCCCAGACGATTCGGATCAACGCTGTACTTCGCCGCGTTTGCTCGCACAAAGCGAACCGAACGATTGATATCCGGCGTCATCTCCGGCACTGTGTATCTCGGACCGCTTCCGTGGCGCACAACAAACACCGTAAAGCCACCCTTCAGCAGACCCTGCAACCAGTGGTCGTTCTGACGGCGGTCTTCTTCTTCCTGCAGAATGTCAGACTTGCGAGAGACCCAACTACCGCTTGAGACAAGAATCAGGCCGATACCTTTTCGGTTTTCAACCGGTTCAACAACATCCAGTGTCAACGCGAGTCCATCCTTGTGACCATAGACGACATCGTCTGTGGCCTGGTACGCCACCGGCATCTCGCCTGCAACGGCGTTACAGAAAAACACCACTAGGAGGTACAGAACACAAACAACAAACGGAGCCGTTCGAGCCATCTTCATCTGCCGCAGACCTCTTTTTTAACTCGCTTCAGAATTGCATTCCAAATTTGGATCAGGCCGAAGTGCTGGGGACATTGCACAGTGTCGCACAGTATCGCACATTACAGTCGTGGTCAATCGGATCACCCTGAGTCACCGGCACTTCGGCACAATGCTCCAAGTCCAGAAAAAGATCACCGTCTTGAAGTTTTCAATGTATGGTCATTTTCGAGTTAGCCACCCAACCGAGTAGAATGAGAATCGAAGTGTTTCCAGTCCTCACGAGTCTGTCACGGGTTGCGGTCAAAGTGAGTTTTGACTTGCCTCTGTGGGACACCGACTACGCTCCGAGAACGGGAAGATGAAGTGGCTGCGCACAAAGATCGTCAACCGGGGTTTGAAAGCAATACGTCCTCAGGATCGCACTCGGGGCCGGTGTCAGACGGGAACATCGCCGCACAGACTTACGAAACAGATGCTACAATACCGCCCGACGCCAATCTGTCAGACGCTTCGGTTATGGCTCGAAGTGCGCCGAATGCTCCCGCAATGCCGAAGGAATTTGACGGCTACGAGCTGATTGAAGAAATCGCTCGCGGTGGCATGGGAATCGTCTACAAGGCCTATCAAAAGAGTCTGGATCGCGTCGTCGCACTCAAGACAGTTCTGGCCGGTGACTTAGCTTCAGAGGAGGCAATACGGCTGTTCCACACAGAGGCCAGGGCCGCAGGGAAGTTGAACCATCCTGGCATCGTCCCAGTGTATGATGTTGGTGAATGTCACGGTTTTCACTATTTCTCGATGCCATTGATCGACGGCGTCAGTCTGGCCGACCGTGTCGCGCGCGGGCCAATGGATCCGGATGAAGCGGCGCGGTTCATGAAAATGGCAGCCGAAACCATTCACTTCGCTCACAAGCACAATATCATCCATCGTGACCTCAAACCAGGAAACATCCTTGTCGATTTTCTCGGCCGGCCGTTGATCACAGATTTTGGCATCGCCAGAAAAATCGACGACAGGCACACGCCTGGTGAACAGTACTCACTGACCGGGACGGCTGAGTACATGCCGCCGGAACAGGCGTCGGGGGAGTCGACCGGGCCACTCGGTGATGTGTATTCACTGGGCGCGACGCTTTATTGCCTGCTGACCGGTCGCCCGCCATTTCAGTCATCCAACACGCTCGACACGCTGATGGCGGTTCTTCACAGTGACCCCGTCCCGCCCCGCCGGCTGAACGAACGGATTCCTCGCGACATTGAGTTAATCTGTCTGAAATGCATAGAGAAACGACCTCAGGATCGTTACCAGTCTGCCCTAGAAGTGGCTGAGGAACTGGAACGTTTTCTGGAGGGCAGACCTGTTCTGGTTCATCCTGTTGGGAATATTGGCACATTCATCCGCTGGACACGACGAAAACCACGGAGCGCTGCGCTTGCGACAGCACTTGTGGTCTGCTTTACGGCCGCACTTGCGATCAGCGTCTACTACAATTTTCAGCTTGACATGCAGCGCAATATCGCTGATGAAGCCCGACGAGAAGCAGAGTTTTCGGAACTCAGCGCAAGTCGGCTGCAGAGAGTCACTGAGGCACTGCTTGAGCAACTTGCGACAGCAGAAAGCGGGGTTGTGCAGGCTCTCCAGTATTCGTCGCTTGGTGAAGTCTGCTCAGCGGCAACGAAGCTGTCGAGAGCAACGCTGAAGGTTCCTCGCAATCAGGCGTTGGGGGATTTCCGGACAGCACGAAGTCGTCTCAGTGATGAGCAGGAAGCTGAGCTGCGTCCGTTGCTTGACCAGATCGAGGAGGCGGCTAACAGGAAGGAAGGCGATCCAGATGCGACGACGAGTGCTGCTGATAACCTGATCGCACAGGCACGCGGGATCTGGCTCAGCGCGACCGAAGGATCACCAGGAGCCCGAAAACAGATTCGCACTGTCCTCTACGCAAGAACTCACCAGCTCGTTGAAAAGATCGTGGCGGCTACCGACCGCCGCGACGTCGCCGACGACATTAAATCGTTATTGGATCTGATGAATGCGGAGTTGTCTGTTGTGGCCACCGATGAGGTTTACCTGAAGGCGGTCCAAATGCTGGTGGCTGTCGAGGAATGGAGAAGCGGTCCGCTGCCGCAGTCTCTGATCACAATCGCAGGCGATCTCCAGCGCATCACCGACCGTCCGGACCCGAATCAGTCTTGACACCTGGCGGATTCACGATTTGCAGGCATCAGAGCTTACGGAAGAGCGTGAAGATCACTGACAGGCAGCAGGTCGTCCAGACAGCGTTCGGCGGCAAGACGGGCGACGGCGAAGGCACAGGCCGCTTCGCTGACGTTGCGAATGAACATCGTGCGGAGCTGAATTGGAGCCTGCTGCAGATTCCAGTCACATTTTTCAACCGCTCTTTCCGCCAGCCAGTCGCCGCTGCCGCTCAGCAATATCTGCACCGCTTCCGGTGTGGTCCCTGCTAGGTCGCTCACATACCGTATTCTGTTACCAATGGCTTCGGTGATCTGTGCAACCTGCTGATCGCCAACGTACCGGGCGATATGCTGCAACTGCACATCCGAAAGTTCGTCTCGATCGCAGCAGATAATATGTGCCAGCCGATTCAGTGCCGCCGCACGCGTCGCCGGTCGGTTGTCGGCGGTGTTCAGATCCTCCGGGTCATCAGCAATATCTCCGTTCACGAGATGCACGTCGAGTGACGTGGCAAACAGTTCCGCCGCGACAGGCACAGGCCATGCCTCAGTTCCGTCCGTTGCACTCAAATGGGTTTCATCCAACAGAGGCACTCTTGACACGATAGCGCAAACCGGCGTGCGTCGAACTCCGGTGTAAACGAGTTCTGAATGAGCCAGTCGCTGAAGATCAGTGAAACCTTCCGGGCAGGGAATGCCATTCAACAACGGAATCACGTCAGTTGTTGTAGAGCCAACATCGACCAGCAACGCCGGCCCGGCCGGAATCGCTCGCCCGGCCCACGTCGCCAGCGCGTGCCAGTTGGCCGCACCGACCAGTTGAGGAAGTTCAATCGCATCCTGGAGTTCAGCAAACTCTCCGGATGTCATCCACACGCGCAGCGCGGATTCGGGAAACGCCTCCGCCACCGTGCGTACGATGAACTCGACACCGGCGGCTTTGCTTTCAAAACAGTCCGCAAGTTCGGCTGTCATCGTCAGAGCCACAAGATCCGGTCGCATCCCCGACAGCAACGGCAGTTGCCTCAATTCCCGAAACAGTCCGTCCCGGTCCTTCCAGATCGCAAACGCCTGGCTTAGGCAGCCACCGTCCGACGTCGCCGCTTTAATGTTTGCCCCACCAATATCCAGTCCCAGCGCAATCACAGGAGTCTTTCAGTGTTTGAATTCCAGTTTAACTGGAAAAGGGGTCAGGAACCAATAGCCAAATGGCCCGCAGGGTGCTCCGCACTATTGGTTCCTGACCCCTTTTCCAAAACCCGCTGGCAGTGATTCTGGATCTGCAAGTTCTGGCTCGAAAGTCCGAGTGCTGCCCTTTGAACACAGGCGAATAGCGCGCACGTCCATGACAGCACCGCCGGGTTTGAACTGCGGCACCAGTTGAAGCAACTTTGTTTCTTTAACATCAGGAGTATTCAAAGTCACGCTGCCCAGTGTGCGCCAGACGAAGTTCTGAAAGTGACCGGTCTCTTCTACCACAAAATCCAATGACTGATCTGCAACGTGCAGAGTCACCTTACTGCCACCATGACCCTTGCCGCATCCCTGCAGGATATCAATTTCGTAGACGCCCGCTGTGGCACTCTCAAACGTCCATTCCGCCGTATCGTGTTCGTCGCTCCAGTAGCCGACAGTGTTCTTGTGCGGCTGCGGTTCGAATCGTAACTTGCTGCCGTGTGTCGCCGCATACTTTGCGGGAAGCAGAATGATGCCTGTGTCTTTGTCGGGCCGCATTACCACTGTTTTTTTAAACAATTCAATCGGCGCATCCAACTCAACCACAATCACGGCTGCCGAATTTCCGGGATGTTGAGACAAATCAATCGTCCATTCCGCCGGTTCTGATTTGACGTGCATCGTCGCATTGTCGTCCGCAATCCAGTGGATACTCCTGACAACGTTCGCCAGTCGCGGTAACGTGATTTTCACCGGCAGCGGTTTTCCCTGCGGCAACACGAAGTACACACGATTTTGATCCTGCCAAATTGCCAGATCCGGCAACGTCAGCCCATCGACAATCTTCGCCGTTGGAGGCAGTTCCTCAGCCGTCGCAATTGACTCAATATGACAGGAGCCCGCTACGATGCCGATAGCCAGTATTGAAATATGGATGACTGTTTCAGCGTGAGAGTGGAATCTGGCAATCGTTGACATGGATTTTTTCTGTTAACCTCTAAGCCTGCGATTGTGACACAGGGCATGAAAGTGGTCACGATACGCAGGCGGGCTGCAAAGTGGAAGCCAAGGCCCCGTCGGTCCACGGCTGGCCAATTCGTTGGTTTGGCGAACATGTAGGGTGGGACCAGCGGCTGGCAAGCCGCGCCGGCCCAGCATTTTTCCAGTCATTTGGTGGGCCGGCGCTGTCGCTTGTCCCACCCTACGAATGATGCGACTTAACAAATTGGCCAGCCGTGCCCATCGGTCCGACTGGTTTGCGAGGAGACCGCTACAGACCGTTATCCAGTCAATCTTGATCAGTGTCATGGCATGAAATTGTGGCGCTGACCCGTTGCCCTGAGCCAGGAATATCCAGTGTCCAGAAAATGACAGATTTTTCCGCAGCGAACTTGTAACGATCCTGCGATGGGCAGCGTGATTCGTTCAAGTAAGGACGTTTTGGTTTCTCCCCGCAATGTTGAGTTGTGTGTCGAGTCCTGATTAGACTCTGCGGCTGGTTTTCCAAATTGCAGCTGATTTTCTCTAAGCCCGCTCTCCCGCCCTCCTTAACCAAGTTATCTCTCGTCATGGCATTTTTGCAGAAAATGGTCCGAGGCAATCCAGAGGAAATTTTTCCTTTGGCGCGAGGAACAATACGAATTGGCCGAAGCGAGAGCAGCAATCTTCTGCTGACTCCGGCCGCAGCCAGCAAATCACATGCGACGATTGAGTGCTTCGAATCCCACTGCGAAGTGTCGGACCTCAATAGCCGCAACGGCACGTATGTCAATGGGATACGCATCGAAGGCAGCCAGCGACTTCGTCACGGTGATACACTTTATTTTGCAGGAGCAACATACTTCTATCTGGATTCGGAAGCGGATGAAGAAACGCTTGATTCGTCGGGCAGCCAGCTGCGAAATCCGTTGAAGGTACATACCCTGCTGCACGAAAATCTTGATCCGGAGCAATCCATCCCCCGCAAGATCGTGCGCACAGGTGATGTTGTGAGTCCTGGAGAACTGATCGAGTTTCCAGGTATTGTCGGGCCTAGAGTCATCGCGGCGCTGGATATGCACAACCTGTCGCTGGCGAGTTGGAGTTACACAGATTCTACTCGCAAGATTTCGCATGTGCTTAGGCTGACTCAGGCGATCATTGCATTTCACGAACATCGAAGAATCAACGATGTGCTTCAAGTGTTGCTCGACCTGTACTCAGTCGCCTCTCACGCCCTGATTGCCATTCGAGATGAATCTGTGGAAGACTTGAGGATTATTGCGGCCGTCTCGCGTCAGGACGGCGACGAAGTTTTCCTCTGTCATCCGCTGGTGCGTCGATCCGTGACGGCCTGCGAAGGACTGCTGGTGACCGATCATTGGCGAAATAATCCAAACGCTAAACCAAAACTCACCGAACTGAACCGACAGTCGTTACTATGTGTGCCGATTCCAGGCTCGGATCGATCTTGCCATGGCGTCATTCAGTTGCAGGCAAACGATCCCGGTCGCCCATTTTCTGAATCAGACCTTGAACGCCTCGCCGTTCTTTCCCACGTTCTGGGAGCCACACTTCCGGGATTTCGGCACCTTGCATGACTGAGCCAATTCCATCGGTCGTTGACATCCTAGGTGCTGGCGGCGTGATTGCTCGAAGGCTGCAGGATTATGAACCACGTCCTGAACAGCTTGAAATGGCATTGGCTGTCGAATCGGCACTGACGAAACGTCATCATCTGATCGCCGAAGCCGGGACCGGTGTCGGCAAGAGTTTCGCCTATTTGATCCCCGCGATTCTCGCCGCTCAGGCGGAACGAGGCCCGGACAGCAAGAAGCGGCGCATCATCGTTTCGACGCACACGATCAGTCTGCAGGAACAGTTGATTCAGCACGATATTCCGTTTTTACAATCTGTGCTGCCTGTGGAATTTTCGGCGGTCCTTGTGAAGGGACGCAACAACTACATCAGCTTGCGGCGGCTCGACAAGGCCGTGCAGCGTTCGACTCAAAAATCGTTGTTTGAACCCGACGGTCAGCAGCAACTTGCAAAAATCAGACAGTGGGCTCACAAGACAACCGATGGTACTCGATCCGATCTCGCCTTTCAGCCAAAATCGGATGTCTGGGACGAAGTACTCAGCGATCACGGCGACTGCCTTCGCAAAAAATGTCCCAGCCACAACGACTGCTTCTATTACGCAGCCCGTCGCCGCGTCTGGAATGCTGACCTGCTGATCGTCAATCATGCTCTGTTCTTTTCGGATCTGTCCCTGCGTCGTGATGATGCCAGCATACTGCCGGAATACGACACTGTTATTTTTGATGAAGCACACACCATCGAAAGCGTGGCCGCCGATCATCTGGGCATTTCGGTCACGGAAGGTCAGGTCGATTATCTGCTGAACAAGCTGTACAACGAACAGGCAAATCGGGGGTTGTTGATCACGCACAATCTGAAAGAGGCTCAAAAGCAGGCGTCGAAAATTCGTGCGACCGCGATTCAGTTCTTTATGGATACCGGCGAATGGGCTGAACGTTTCTGCAGGAAAAACGGTCGCCTGATGCGCCCGATTGATGTGACAAATGAACTGACTCCGGAACTCAGTCGGATGGCAATCATGATCGGTGAAGCGGCTTCCGCCGCGACGACCGAAGCCAATCAGGTGGAACTCAAATCTGCCGGCGACCGTTGCAAAATACTGGCGGATAACGTTCAGTCATGGACGCGGCAGTCGGTTGAAAATTCGGTGTATTGGGTGGAGCGATCGGGAACCTACAGGCAACGGTTATCGTTAATGAGCGCGCCGGTGGAAGTCGGGCCGATCCTGCGCGAACATCTGTACAACGCAATTCCGTCCGTCATCATGACCAGTGCCACGCTGGCAACCGGTAAGAAGGATTTCAGTTTCTTTCGATCGCGAGTCGGCCTGACCGAAGGCAGTGACATTCGACTCGGCAGTCCCTTCAACTATGAGACGCAGACGCGGCTGATTCTCTCAACCAACATGGCTGATCCGTCGGTCGATGCCAAACGCTTTGAACAACAGTGCTGCGAAAGGATTCAGCGGCATCTGCTGGACACTCAGGGCCGCGCGTTTGTACTGTTCACCAGCTATTCCATGATGCAGTTCTGCGCCGACCGACTCACCGGCTGGCTGGCTCAGCATGACTTGTCTCTCTATTGTCAGGGAAAAGGTCTGCCTCGTTCGGCCATGCTGGACCGATTCCGAGCTGACGAACGTGCTGTGCTGTTTGGTACGGACAGTTTCTGGCAAGGCGTCAACGTGCCGGGCGACGCACTGCAGAATGTCATTATCCCGCGACTCCCCTTCAGCGTTCCCGATCATCCACTGCTGGAAGCTCGACTTGAAACCATCCGGTCGCGTGGCGGTAATCCGTTTCGGGATTTTCAGACGCCGGAAGCGATCATCAAACTAAAGCAGGGTTTTGGGCGTCTGATCCGCCATCGCAACGACACCGGCCGCGTGGTTATTCTCGACCCGCGCGTGCTGACCAAGACCTACGGTCGCCTGTTCATCGCCAGCTTGCCGAAGTGCAGAACAGAAATCGACAATGGCGAATCGATTGAGCCGATTGATGTGGGCGATTCCTAAGATGGTGCTGGCTGCGATTATGCAGCTTGGACATTCATGTCCGAGGCTTTCGCCAAACAGCATCCTACCGGCCGAGAGAATCTCAATACACACCAACTTCCGCCACGGCAGCGTTGGCCTGCCCACACCACGGACACGAATGTCCATCCGCGTAAAACAAACGCACACGCCATTTCGCCGTCTTTCCCTGTCGTCGCAGCTTGCCAAACCGAACGAGTTGGTTCAAAGTTGGTTTCGGAGTGGTTACAGTCTTTTTGAGTACTCAGCCGAATGGTCAGACAGCCGCGATGCAGGCCGGAACGATTCTCGCCGGAAATCGCAGAACAAACGGATTGCTTACGTTTTGGTCATGAATAGGAAAGGAATCTGATTTTATGGATCAATCAGCCCAACCTGCTGCGCATCTGATGAAGGGACTCAGGCGACTTGTGAGTGACATCCGTGACCGTTCCACTGGGAACGGATCGGGCCTCACAGATGTCGTCTGCGGAACGACATCGTTGCTTTCGTTCGGAGATTCCGTAATTTCCTACTGCGGCGAGTCGATTGACGATTTAACCGCGCAGCCTTCATTTGAACGAGTCCTCTGGCTGCTGTTGCATCAGACGCTGCCGACGGAAGAAGAACTGTCCGACAGTTGTTCGATCATGGCGGATTCCGCTGTCGTGGATCAGTCCGCGATTGATATGGTGTCGCACCTGCCACTGTCGGCACTGCCGCTCGATTTTTTCCCCTTGTGCATTTCGTTGCTGTCGTTCTTTGATCCGACGCCGCAGGACAACTCACCGGATGCCGCATGGTCGCGAGTCCTGCGATTGCTGGCGCAGCTGCCGATGATAATGTCGGCGGGGCTGGGCGATGCGGTTGGCGACAGTTGTCTGAGCCCGACCGAATTGTCGCCGGCCGAAACGGAATTGTCCTGGGCTGGTCGATTGCTGCATCGACTTCGCCGATCGACCGAACGACCATCGGCGGCAGAAGACGCAGCGATGAATACACTGATGATTTGTCAGTGCCTGACCGAAATGCGGCCCGCTTGCTTCACTGCTCGATTTGCCGCCAGCGCAACGACACATATTATGGCCGCTCTGCAGTCTGCAGCGACCGTGTTCGTGTCGCAACTGCGGAATGATCCATATCTTTGGGCCAGCGAACTGTTGCAGAATTTCCGCGACCCGAGTCAGGCTGAAGTCTGGTGGCGACGTCGCGACGGGCAACCGATGCCATTTGGATTTTCCAGTTCGAACGATGATCGTCGAGCCGACATTCTGGCGGAAACGGCGCTGACGCTGCTCGGCAGCACCGACCGTATTCGACTTGCAGGATGTGCTGCCCGGCTGGAAACAATTCTGACAAAGGAAGAGTATTTTCCGACGGCAGACTGGGTGTCGGCGAAAGTGATGACATTACTTGATATTCCGCCCGAACGACAATCGATCGTCATCGGCATGGCGCGTCTGGCAGGCTGGTCCGCTCAAGCGATCGAACAGCAGGCCTCCGGTCTCAGTTTGCTGCCTCGTCTGAATTATGGCGAAGCTGAAATGCCGTAGCGCATGTAGGGATCGGCGTCAGCTATGCGAATGTTGCGCGTCAGGGAATGATCCGTTCTGGACTTCCTGAACGTAACTTTGCACCGCGTTTGTTGCTAGGCTGCGCAGGTCGGCAAACTGCTTGAGGAATTTTGGGTGGAAGCCAGGATTGAGTCCCAGCATGTCGGGGCCAACGAGGACCTGTCCGCTGCATCCGGCTCCGGCACCGATACCGATCGTCGGGATGGACAGGGCTTCTGTGATCCGTCTGGCAACGTCCTGTGGCACGAGTTCCAGCACGATCGCAAATGCACCGGCATCTTCAGCAGCGCGAGCGTCATTGAGCAGTTGCTGTTCGTCACGCTGGACTTTCCCCATGCCGCCAAGTTGTCGCACAGCCTGCGGTCGCATTCCGACATGAGCCATCACGGGGATTTCTGCGCGGCCGATGGCGCGGATTGTTTCAGACTGAATGGCACCGCCTTCCAGCTTCACCGCATCAGCACCTGTTTCTTTGATGATGCGACCGGCATTCCGGACGGCTTGCTTTGGGCTGACCTGGTACGACATGAACGGCATATCAACCACCACGAGGGCTCGACGCACCGCGCGGGCGACGATTTCGCCATGATAAATCATTTGATCCAGCGTGACGGGCAGCGTTGTCGTTCGGCCCTGCACAACCATCGCAAGGCTGTCGCCAACCAGAATGCTGTCCACGCCCGCTTCGTCCATGATCCCGGCCCACAGATAATCGTAGGCGGTGAGCATCGTGAGTTTTTGACCCTGAGCTGCCAGTTCACGGAACACCGGCACCGTGATTTTTCGAGGAGGCTTTTGCATGGATGAACTAGTCAGAAGCCCTTGAGGAAATTCTGGAGGTCCGGATCAATCTTGTCATTATCGCCGGCGTTCTTGACAGCATCCGGGCTTTCAACCTCGTAGATGACATCATCAGCAGCGTCTGTCCCGTCATCGGCGAACCAGCTGGATTCCCAATCCTCTTCAAGGATCCGGGCGACCTCCGGAGTTTCTTCAGAAACTTCTTCGAGCTCCGCCACGTTCATGTCAGCAATCAACAGCTCTGCATCAGACGACAGCTTATCATCGACACGGCTGCTCACGCTGGAATCGTCGGCGATGCTCAACACATCCAGGTCGTCAGAAGATTCCGACGAATCGATAATCGCAGATTCCCAGTGCGGCTCTTCATCAATCAGTTCGGATTCGCTGAAAGCGTCACTTCCAGTCAAGGCACCTGCCTCATCGGCACCCTGACTCTGTTCGGAAAGGCGACGACCGAAGTCAACAATCTCTAGGCGACTGTCCATCGGATCAGCCTCGGGCGAAAACCAGTCTGCCGAACCGGAGGCCAAAAACTTATTGTCAGGGTAGTCGGCAGTTGGCTCATAGTGTTCTGCTGATTCGCCGCCCTGTTCTACCGCGTAATCCATCTTCGCATCAGATTCCGTTTCCCGTAATCGACCGCCATCCGTACTGCCATCGTCCGCCATCGCGTGACGTGCGACGGAATCACGACCCGCTTCTGCACGCAGGGACTCACTCGCAGCGCCAGCAGCCATTTTTGATTTTGCACTGTCGGCCACAAAGGCCTCCGCGCGCACATGAACAATGAATTGAATGGGCCCGAGAGCCAGTTGAGTCCCGTTGGAAATGTCGTACCGCTTGCCAGCAGTGATGCGTGCGCCGTCGATGTATGTGCCGTTGCTGCTGTCAAGGTCGGTCACGGAGATCGAGTCACGTCCGACGCGCAGAAAGCAGTGACGTCGGCTGACCTGTGGAGCAGAGAGTCGCAGGTTGCAGTCAGAACCCCGACCGATCACGATATCATGACGAACGGTGATTCGACGCACATTGGAGGGCTGGTCCTGCAGTTCAAGTACCACTTTCATAGGAACGATTCCCGTTCTCCGCAAAGGCCGCCAAAGTACTCTGCGATGTCATGTTCGTCGGATCTTGTATCTGCCATTGACAGTTGCAGTATCCGCAGCTTTTCATAAGTTGAGCCCAACTGCAAGAGGATGAGTGACATTTGCGACATTTGCTGCCATATTTGTTCTGGCTGGACGTTAAACGTATCTGCACCTGATGACGGGATAATCACGATACGGCAGCACTCCATCGTGGAGCCGGTGTCGGGAGATGCCTACAATCCTGCGTTGGCGTGAAGGTTAAACACTACTCAATTCAATTTGCCAGCCAGGCAACCATGACCATCGACTGGGACGCTTTCACCAACGATACGCTCACGAATGCCGAAGTGCGATTGCTCGGCGCGGTGGAGCTGTCGTCCGTCTTGGCTCTGCAGAAACTCATGGTGCATGAGGTGCGATCTCAAAGCCGCACGAATGCCGCGATCCTGATCTGCGAACATCCGCCAACAGTCACTGTCGGGTCGGGTGCCAGTTTGCTGGAACTTCCGGAATCCCCACGGGAGCTGGAATCTCGACTGATCACCGTCCATAAAGTCCGGCGCGATGGCCATGCCATTCTTCATCAGCTTGGCCAGATCGCAGCGTATGTCGTCGTGTCGCTTCCGGAATGCAGTATGGACGAATCCGAATTTCGCGCATGTCTGCAGCAGGCGGTGATTGAGACCTGTCGAGAAGTCCAGGTTGTCGCTTCAACTTCACCCGACGATCCTACTGCCGTCTTCGGACGACATGGCGTAGTTGCCGAACTGGGAATTCATATCGATGAAGGCATTACCAGCTTCGGAGTTTTTCTGAACGTGAGCTGCCGTCTGGACGAACCTCGCGAAATAGGACGCGGACTACTAGGCCAGCGCGTGTCATCTCTTAATGCCGAACGAGTCCGGCCGACACAGATGCCGCAGGTTCGATCGGCTTTGATTCAGCACTTGTGTACACAACTGGGCTATCCTGACTATCATCTGCACACCGGTCATCCTTTTCTGAAACGAACTCGGACCCTGATCCATGACAAGTTTGCCGATCCTCAATCAGCCGACTAATGACACGACGCTGCATGCTGCAACTTTGCACATTGCGCCACTGAACATCGTGCCGCTCAACGCGATGCTTCGGACCGACGCGCCTCAACGCCGCCTGCCGCGATGGCTCAAGCGTCCATTGCCTCAGCCTGGCATGGCTTACACCAGTGACGTGATTTCTGACCTGCGTCTGGAAACCGTCTGCGAAAGTGCCAAGTGCCCAAATCGCACGGAATGCTGGTCGCAGAAAACAGCCACATTCATGATCGGCGGTAACGTCTGCACGCGCCCTTGTGGATTCTGTTCCGTGCCGAAAGGCAAGACCGAACGCCTGGAAATCGACGAACCGGAACGTGTCGCTGAAGCTGCCATGCGTCTGGGCCTGAAGTACGTAGTACTCACATCTGTCACCCGCGATGACCTTCCGGATGGCGGTGCTGATCACTGGTATCGCACGGTGCTGGCCGTCCGTGAACTCACGGGGTCGCAGGTGGAAGTCCTGACCCCCGACTTTCTGGGAAATCGCAAAGCCATCAGCCGTGTGATTGAATCGCGTCCGGACGTCTTCAATCACAACACGGAAACCGTGCCTCGCCTGTATCATCGCGTGCGCCGCAATGCCGACTATCAGCGCACGCTCAACCTGTTGAAACAGATCAAAGACGAAGCGCCTGACATGCCAACCAAGAGCGGCCTTATGCTGGGACTTGGCGAGACACGCGAAGAACTGCTCGACGTCTTTGCCGACCTGCGGGGCGTGGGGTGTGACATGCTGACACTGGGACAGTATCTGCAGCCCACTCCCGATCACCTGCCGGTGGAACGATATGTTCCACCGGAAGAATTCGATGAAATCGGCGAACTGGCCCGCAAACTCGGCTTCAGCATGGTGGCGAGCGGTCCGTTCGTCCGCAGCAGTTATCATGCTGGCGAAATGGCAGAAGAAATGGAACACGCAACTCGACGGGCATGAATGTCCATCCCGCAAGTGACGCCGTGTGAGGTTTGAAGAAATGCTGCTCGCCGTAGACACATCCGGAATGCAGGGCTCCATCGCCATTTTTGATGGCTCAGTTCTGGTGTTCGAACGCATCCTGGGCACGTTCGGAACCCGACATGCGCAGACATTGCCTGCCGAAGTTGCTGATGCGCTGGCAAACTGCCATCTGCAGCCCAGTGATATTCGATCTGTTGCCGTGAGTATCGGCCCGGGGAGTTTCACCGGACTGCGCGTTGGACTGACGTTTGCCAAAACCTTCGCATGGCTGAATGACGCAAAATTGGTGGCCGTTGATACGCTGCGTGCGATCGCTCAGCAAGTACCGCCAGATATCGAATTCGTAACGGCGATTGTCGATGCGCAGCGGGCTGAGTTCTTTGCCGCGACGTATCGCTGGAACACAGAACTCGGGCTTCGCTTTGCCATCGATGAGGTGCATCTGGCGAGTGCCGATGACCTGCCGACGGAATATCCGATCGTCGGGCCAGCCGGCAACAAACTTAAAGCTGCGGCAGCCGACCGATTTGATGTGCTTGACGAATCCCTGTGGCAACCACACGCCACCAGCGTCGGACGCATCGGGCTGCACATGCTTGATGAGCAGCAGTTCTCAGATCCCGACAGCCTGGAACCTGTCTACATCCGATTAAGCTACGCAGAAGAAAAACGCCGCGATTCAAACAGTTGACCGACCGACCGAACTCACCATGATCGCCACACAACCAGGATGTATTGACTTATCGTCGTCCCGCTCACCACTGGCTGATTTCACTTGAACCGTAGACCCTTTGCCTGTAACCTTTCAGCGATCACCTGATAAAGGGTAGCCTCTCACTGTGGCTTCCCTCATCGGGTTTGTAAGTGATGAACGGCAATGTGCCACCGTACTATGACCTCAGGCCAGTAAGGATTTTTTGTGATGTCGTTCAGCAGATTACTGACCGTTACGTGCATATTGTGTCTGATGAGTTTGGTGGCGGCACATGCCACCGCAGATTCCTGGCCAGGCTTCCGTGGGGCCTCCGGGGATGGTGTATCGCCTGAAACCGGCATCCCTTCGCACTGGACGGAAACAGAAGGCGTTGCTTGGAGTACGCCATTGCGTGGCCTCGGTAATTCATCGCCGGCGGTCGTCGGAGATCGAATTTATCTGACTTCGTTTGACGCGAAAGACCAGTCTCTGTGGGTGATCGCAGTTGGGCGTGGGACCGGTGAGGTCGTGTGGGAAAAGCGGATCGGTCAGGGAGATTTGATTGCGTACGGTCCGCCCGATCTGTACCAGCATCGTCACAATCCCGCGACAGCATCGCCGTGTGTCGATGATGACGGAAACGTCTACGCATTTTTTGGAACGGGTGATCTTGTCTGCCTGGATCGTGATGGCAACGAAGTGTGGCGACACTATATTCCCGACGAATACGGCCCCTACGACTTGAAATTCGGTATGGCATCTTCACCTCGACTGTGGGGGGAACTACTGTACATAACCTGTGTTCATAAGGGGCCGTCGTATGTGCTTGCTCTGAACCGAAAAACGGGGAAAGAGGTTTGGCTGGCTGATCGGAATTACTTGGCGATGGGTGACGCCACGGACGCCTATACGTCACCGGTTGTGCTGGTTCAGGCAGATCATGCTCCCCAGCTGATCGTGACCGGATGTAATCACGCGGACGCCTATGATCTTTCGACAGGAAAGCGAGTCTGGTCTGACGGTGGCCTTCTTCTGCCAGAAGAAGAATACGGACGAATCAATGCTTCACCGACTGTTGGAGACGGGATGGTTTTGGTGAATTCCGCGAAAAATCAACTGTGCATAGCAATTCGAGCCGACGGTCAGGGAGATATCACAGGCAGTGGCCATGAGCTCTGGAAAAGTAAGGGCATGGCGGACTGTCCCACGGCTACCATTCACGGTGGAATTGTCTACTCAGTGCGAGACGAAGGAGTCGGCGCTGCGTTTGACTTGAAGACGGGGAAGGAATTGTGGCGTCAGCGCGTTCTGCCTGGCCGCACTCAGGCATCACCTGTCGTTGCCGATGGTAAAGTTTACTTTCTGGCACTTGACGGCCAGTGCGTCGTGGTGCGTGAGGGAACTGAATACGCGGTCGTTTCAAAAAATTCGTTACCGGTTGGGGATTATTATGCAACTCCAGCGATCAGTGATGGCATGATTTTCGTGCGTGAGCGGTCACGTTTGTACGGAATCCGCGGCACCGCCGCAGCACAATAAACAAAGGGTGTCTGCTTCGTTGACAGACAATGGGGGTTCTATGGCTGTGTTCCGTTCGTGTGTGCTTTCGTGTCTGTTCAGTCTGTTTGTCATGAATCCCGCTTTTGCGGCAGAGAATGTCGATTTTCTTCCGAGTATCACATTCTTTCAGATCCCTGAAGGGATCACGCTGGGTCCTGTTTCCGGTGTTGGTGCGGATGATTCCGGAAATGTCTATCTTCTGCAGCGCCAAGCTCCGCCAGTAATGTGTTTTGACCGAACGGGCAAATTTGTCCGATCGTTTGGAGACGATCTCGTAGGCACTGGCCACGGTCTTGCCATTGATCCGCAGGGCAACGTCTGGGTGACTGATACCGGTCATCATCTGGTCTTCAAGTTCAGCCCGGAAGGTAAGCTGCTGCTGGCACTGGGTCAATCAGATAAGCCTGGGACCGATGAAAACCACTTCGACAAGCCGACACACACTGCCTTTGGGGCAAACGGCGACATTTTTATCACGGACGGATACGGAAATTCACGAATTGTCCATGTGACTGCCGATGGAAAATTCGTTAAGGCGTGGGGTAAAGCGGGTGCAGGGCCAGGCGAGTTCAGTGCACCTCATGCAGCAATTGTGGACGCTAAAGGACGCCTGCTGGTCTGTGATCGGGACAATGAACGCATTCAAATATTTGATCAGGAAGGTCAGTTGCTCGAGATATGGACTGGCTACAAGCCGTTTGGTATCGCCATGGATGGTGACGGAACTTTCTTTATTTGCGGCAACAATCAGGTTTCTCAACTGGATGCCCACGGCAAAGTTGTCAAGAGCTGGGGCAAGGAAGGTGTCGAACCCGGGCAATTCAAGACCCCTCATTTGATGACTGCTGACAAAGATGGAAATCTTTATGTGGCCGAGGTCAGCGGACGCCGTCTGCAGATGTTGAAAAGAGTCCGTTAAGAAATAAAAGTCGCGGTTCGCTCCACAAATTCCGAAGGGCGTTTTGTCCCGGGAGCAAACTAACGGCGAAAGGAATTCTGACGGAAAAATCCTTAAAAAAAATCTAAATAATCACCTTTCGGATTTAATATCCTATTCAGAGAGACTAAAATCATCGGTACACTGAGCGGATGTCCTATCCGCTATGCTCTTTGTTACGTCGTTGTTCTTGTGTATGGTCAAGGGGCCACGCTGTGTGTCCTCCAGTAACATTTTTCTGTGTTGTGTAGTTTTGACAAAAGGGGTTTTGCTATGCTTTCGTTCAATTCGAATTCTCGTGCTCGGCAACGGGGGTTCACACTGATTGAATTGCTGGTGGTGATCGCCATCATCGCGGTTCTTATTTCATTGCTGCTGCCAGCCGTGCAGCAGGCCCGTGAGGCAGCTCGCCGCACGCAATGCAAGAACAATATGAAGCAGATTGGTCTGGCGCTGCACAACTATCACGATACGTTCTTGGTATTCCCGCCCGCGCAGATCGTGGACTCTGTGGCTGCGGGTGCTAATGCTGTTGCCGGCAACGACGGCACCACCGGTGCTGTTGGTAAATACAACACATGTGCACCGCTCTCCGGCGCATCGAGCGACCCGACATTTAACCGTATGCCATGGTCGATTTCCATCCTGCCCTACATGGAGCAGGCCGCTAGGTATCAGCAATTCGTTTCTACTCTGCCCTTTCAGTGTTGGGAAAGTCATACAACTCCGGCGTCTATCAATTACGCTTTTCAGTCAGCTGATTCGCCAGCAGGTTACCGTTGTCCTTCCAGTCCAGTCGTTAATTCAGATAAATACACATTGAATTACATTGCATGCACTGGCGGTGGCGGTCCTGCCTTCAGAATCGATCCGACGACTTATCTCCTTAGTGTTGATGGTACGACTCCTGAGAACGCGCCGACCGATAACCAGCCAAACTCAGATAATCCGCTGGCACCATGTATGAATGCGTCGCCGACTCAAACTGTTCCGTTCTACGGGATCAATGCGAACTATCGGCCACTATTCAATAATGGGATCATGTTCCTGAATTCATCAGTGCCTATCGCTGCTATTCAGGATGGAACAACAAATTCTGTACTTGTTGGAGAGACGATGTATGTCACTTTGCGTCGAAGCTATATCGGTGCAAATATCACATGGGCAGGCGCTGCACGAACTCGTAATTCGATTAACTCTCTGGCCGTAATTGCAAACAGCGCAGCAATATTCTGTGGGATGAACAAGCCTCTCGTTGAGTACGATTTTCCAACTGCGAAGAAGCGTTCGGGTGCCGCAAACGGGCACAGCATGATTCAGCTCGGGTTCAGCAGCTGGCATCCAGGTGGTGGACATGTTGTGTTGGGCGACGGCAGTGTCCGGTTTATCTCTGAGAACGCGGACCTTCTGACACAGCAGAAATTGGGAAGCATTCGAGACGGTCAAAACATCGGCGAGTTCTGATAGAACTTCCTGAACAGTGATTGAGTTTTGCCACGACAGCCCATCCATGGCTGTCGTGGTTTTTTTGTCCCCGGTTCATTGCTGATACATTGGAGTCTTTGGTTTGTTATTTCAAAAACAGCTCTGCGTCATTGCCTGTTCGCGTTTAAATGTGTAAGTTGTTTTTTGGATTCTGTTCGTCGGATCGGCTTGTTTCTCGCGGCATGGACGGAATTGCTGAGGCGGGAAGCGTTATCAAGTGCGGGAGTTTCACATGAGGTTTTCTAAGTCTATGGTCCAGTCAATATTCAGCGGTGTTGTTGGTCGACGAGTGATTACAGCGACTGCTCTCTATTTGGCAGTTTTCGCGGTGTCCGGATGTGGCGGGTCGGATGGTAAACCGAGTAAACCACGGGCGACTGCTTCAGGAAAGGCGACGTTTGACGGCAAGCCGATCCCGGCAGGCTTCGTGACATTCATTCACAAGGAATCCGGGACGTCCGCGAATTGCCCAATTTCTGAGGGTGAATACGAGAGTGTAAGCGGTGAGGGTCCATTGATCGGCGATAACGCGGTGACGGTATCTGCACTGGATAAAGTGGATGGCCAGCCGCTCTTTGGCGGCGGAAAACCGATGGACGTAAAGGTGGAAGCGTCCGGCTACACCGGTGACGTAACTTTGACTGCCGAAGATGTTAAGCCTGTGGCAGCCATAGAGGTCGATGATGAATTGCAACAAGCTACCAAGTAAAATTGGTTGTAGTTTTTCGATTCAGGGGAAGGTGGTTTCCTGTGCGGATTTTGAAGTTCATCGCAATGCAAGTGTCTGCTTCGAATTGGAAGGAATTGTGCCGCGTTCCGGCTGCGTCATTTCTTCAGGCGATTCTGGTCATGAGCGTATTTCTTCCGTGTACCTTGGCGGAGGACAAGCAGGACCATGGCGTTATAGAAAACTCCGTCGGAATGCGGATGGTTATGATTCCCCCTGGTAAGTTCGATATGGGTGCCCCAGTGACCGAAGTGGGCTCGCGGATTGATGAACAGCCCGTGCATACAGTGGAAATCACGACCCCGTTTTATCTGGGTGTTTACGAGGTAACTCAGGCTGCCTATGAAAAGGTGGTTGGCGTCAATCCGAGCTACTTTAGTCGCACCGGTGCAGGTCAGCTGAAGGTCGAGAAGCTGGATGCCGCTAGGTTACCCGTCGAGCAGGTTTCGTGGGATGACTGTATGGCCTTCTGCGAGAAACTTTCTGCATTGCCGGAGGAAAAGGCTGCGGGACGAGTTTATCGGCTGCCGACCGAGGCGGAGTGGCAGTACAGTTGCCGTGCCGGTTCAACTGGCCCATTTTCCACCGGTGCATCTCTTGGCGGCAACGACGCCAATTTCAACGGGAATTTCCCGTATGGTGATGCACCTCGCGGAGTGTTCTTGGGACGAACATCCACTGTCGGTTCGTATAAGCCAAATACGTTTGGGCTCTACGATATGCACGGCAACGTGGCGGAGCTGACGGCAGATCGGTACGGTCGGCATTACTACAAGGATTCACCCTCCGCTGATCCGAAGGGCCCGGAAGCCGGAAACGACCGTGTTGTCCTAGGTGGAAGCTGGGGCACTGATGCGGCCAGATGTCGTTCCGCGTTTCGTCGCAGCAATGCGACTTCCGGGAAAGCATATTACTTCGGATTTCGAGTCGCCTGCGATGTTGCTGTCGCGGCCGCCGCTGGCAATTGAAGTTAAATGGATTGTTCCGAGGAAACAGATTCAAAAGATTTGGGTGCGATATCCACGGAACCGGTAGGTGATGCTCGTGCGCAGCAGCTCACAAAACTGGTCGAACGCAGTCAGAAGCTCATGTCACATGCGTGGATGATTCGGACGTTCGTCAAGCATTCGGACGAAGTTGATGACTTCCCCGAACTGAATGAAATGGCGCGGACGATTTTTGATGTGTTCCGAGCAGTTGAGACGCAGGTTCGCGATCCGGCCAGTTACTTCAGGACGGTTCGCAAGAAACTCGGTAAACTCAAGGCGGCGGCGGAACAATTCGCGAAAGATGCGTGGCGCGCTTCGACGCACACAAATTTCCAGCAGGCTGTGATCGCGTCAAGGTTTTTGGGCGAACAGTTATCCGAAGTTCTGGAGGAAGCAGAATCTCTGTTGCCTCGGCCAATCGCGCCGCCTGGAATGACTTTGCCACGATCGCCAGGAACGCCTCGCACTGATAATCAGGGAAGAACAGAGTGAAACCCGCCGCACCGCCACCTCGGTACGCAACGCAGGGCGACGCAGTTCAAAATGCCCCCGGCTGGACCAGTGTTTCACGGGGAGCGGCACTCGGCATTGCCCTCATCACGACATTCAACCTGCTGGAAGTTTTTGTCTATAGGACCAGTGCCGTGAATAACTGGCTATGCAACTTCCGGATGATCACTCAGCCGCTCTGCATTGCCATCCTCGCGATGCTGTCGACGGCGTTGTTGATGTATTCAATGAAACCTGTATTGCCAGGTGTGGTCTGGATGGCCACCATTGGCCTTGTCACAATTGTGGTCGTATTTGCCGGCTGGGAATTGTGGGAGATCACGCAGCGTGTTCCGGAGAATTTGCGGCAGACGGCAATGAGTCGACCGTTGGGGGTTTCAATGTTACTTGCCGTCGCTGGTATGGGAATTCTTATCGGCGATTCGCCTGAGTCGTATGGAAAGGCATCGCTCCTGACCATCGCAGGAAGCAGCGTCCTGACGGTGCTGGGTTTCGTCGTCGTCACTCTGCAATCAGGTTCCATTGGTGACACCCTTCCTGCCGATGCGGCACCAGCTATTCTGGTTCTGGGATGCACCGTAGAGAGTGATGGCACACCATCCGAAGCGCTGACTGACCGTATGACGACCGGAAGCAAGTTGCATCTCGACGGGCATGGAAAGCTGCTCATTCTTTCCGGTGGCCCTGACGAAGGTCCTGTCACTGAATCACAGGCGATGCAGAAACTGGCGCTTGAGGCCGGTGTGCCAGAGACAGCATTGCTGCTGGATTCTGCCGGCGTCAATGCAGCAAATTCGCTCCGATTTGTTGCCGCGCTGCCAGAGCTTCAGGACGATCGACGCATCATCGTCGTGAGTCACTGGTATCAATTGGCACGAATTCGAATGCTTGGTCGCCATGCGGGACTGCAGGTGATCGCAATCCCGGCAGAACAACAGCACGCCCTGTTCAATCAAAATCGGATCTATGCGCAGGAAGTGACAGCTTTCCTGAAAACCAGCTGCGAACCTGCAGGAAAGCTGATGCAGTGACTGAAATTGCTGACACTAACGTTTTCTATGTGTGAGTGCTTTCGCCCAACCAATTTGCGTGGAAAAAAGATGTGGAACACTAATCTGCACTAATCTTCGCTAATCCGGATTAGTGAAGATCAGCGCAGATTAGTGTTCTAAATTCCTGAATA
>CANJQC010000017.1 GCA_947476295.1 Planctomycetaceae bacterium
AGTCGATCCGAGCCGACTTTTCTCGTGTGTCGGTGAAGCAGATGCGAACATGGGTCGAAAGAAATCTGGGCACTACGCTCGCGTCCACGCGAAAGGCCGCCTACGCTGAGTTCAAATCCGCCGCATGATCATTTACAAACTAAAAACCTCATTTTGACGCCGTTCATCAGGCCAGCGTTCATCCGGATCTGCTTCGCGGAGAACGCCCAAAACCAGCGACTGTTTCATATCTCTTTTACCACTCCCGTCAAACAAGAACTTGTGCGATCTGAGTTATACGGCATCGCTGGAATTGACTCTAGGGAGTCTGCGGACAGCACTTTTTCGTTCCCGATAGCGGCGAAATTCCAAGAGGCTGTGTAGTAGCGTTTTCAGGAACGTGACTCTCCGAGTAGCCTGCGATTCCTGTAGTTTGGACATTCATCTCCGAACCCTCGCCAGAAGGGGCCCAGCGGGCGTAAGATCCCCGTCCTACAACAGCGTTTGCTTCGACGCCGTGTCTTGGCGATGCGACGGACATGAGTGCCCATGCTGAATGCGAACATTCAACTGTGCGTGACGCTGGATAAATGATGACGGAGAATTTTCCGACTGTGCCTACGGTCTGGGTGCTGATCTTTGATCAGTATCCTGAGGATGCTGCGTCTAGGGAATCGCGGGATTCGCATTGTACCGGAGGGCTGACACCCACCGCTCACCAGGGAAGTGAAAACGCGTTTGATCGGCTTGATCTGGAATCAACGTGTTTTGAGCAATTCCTGCTGCAGGATGTGCGTAGCGAGATCAGGACCGACGACGTCTTTGGCGGCGAGTCCGCGTTCATGAATCTGTCCGAAGCGATAACTGCGGCCGGCCAGACAGCAAGTCTTGTCAGCCTGACGGCAGACGGTGCTTCTATCACAGCACATGCTGACTGCAACGTGATCGAATCATCTATGCGTCGTTGTCGTATGCCATTGAACGCAGTGGAGAGCCTGGACTGTCGCAACGTTGATCAGGTGAATTCTGTTGTTGGCGGATCCAGTAACGTCGATCTGGCGTTTTCGGCCAGTCTGGTGTGGATGGAAGCGAATACTTTGTCGACGACAAACTCGGTAACGGCGGCGAAGCAGATGCTGGATTTTGTATTCAGTCGGCTGCAATCTCGTTCAGTGCAGGAAGAGAAATGCCCCGTACTGATGGTGACTTTTCGCCGTGGCGATGATCTTATCGTTCGCGAGCCATTGCAGTCCGGGATCGCAGAGAACCGCATGCACGTGCCATTGTGGATCAGGCCGAATGCCGGTCATGCGTGTCGCGTCCAAGCGTTGTCAGGCAGTTTTGATTTGCTGCCGACGATCGCAACATTTCTGGGCAGTACAGCCGCGTCGGATGAAGCGAGCCCGCTGGCGGTTGCTCAGATTGCAGATTCGTCGGAACGTGTGATCGCCGCCGCACCACCGCTGTCGTCAGAACCTCGTAGTCTGGCGTTCCTTTGCGGAGCGCCGCAGGTGTGTCCGGATCGACTGCTCAAGCTGCGCGGCGACGAATGGAAAGCCGCGAGAACGGAGGGCTTTTTGCTGGTCATTATGGACAGCAATCCATCAGCATCCGAAAAAACCGAAAGCGACGGTGACGAATCCGAAGAACCGTCCCGTCGCCTGTTTGTGAAACCCGAGGATCGATTTAATGTCAATAATGTGAGTGGAACTTACGCGACCGTTGCCGATGAACTTGTGCGGCTACTCAAATGACAGCAAGAATCAGGAGCGTACTCGCCTGCAGTCGGTTGTGCCACAAAAGTCGCTCACGGACTGGCAGGCGTCTTACTATCGTCCGCTATCACTTGGTCATACACGACATAGCCACCGATGGCTGCAACTGCTGCTGCTGCCGCCGTTCCCGCTCCGATTCCGCCGCCTCCAGCCGCTCCAAGTGCCCCCAAAGCGCCTTGGCCGCGAACCGTTTCCTCATCGACGACGAGTGCGATATTCTCAATAGCTGCCGGTGGAGCGGAATTCGTACCCCAAAGTCGGACAGCCTGCCGTGTTGATCCTGCTTTGACGACATGCGCTCCATTGCGAAGTCCCTTGAAAGAGAATTCGCCCTGATCGTTGCTTGTTGAATTCGCTACAACTTTGCCTTTATGCAGCACGCTGACTTCAACACCGGCAATCGGCTGAGCAGCTGTATTCAGAACGGTGCCCTTGAGCAGTCCGTCACTATTCAGGACAACGTCAGAAGAACGGATCTCAGTCGGTTCTCCTGCGATCAGCGATAAACCGGCACAAAGCAATCCTGTGAGGAGAAGGCAAGTACCGTTTCGCAATGAATTCGCAATCAAATTGCGCTGCAACTTAAATTTCATCATCGCCAATCTCTCTCTAGAGCTGATCAAGGAAAGCTTCCTCAAAGCTTGATCGACAGGGACGGCGTGAGTCTCGCACTGAAATTTGCAGGCCCTGGACTGGTTTGGCAACTCCGGAGTCAGCATCGTCGTATTGTAAATCCTGTGCCTGATGAACGTGCCAGTCAGATTATGCCGGTTTTTCTCTTTTCGACCTTAAATCGCTGGGTAGATTCTCAATGGAACGCCGTCTGCTATGATCGTGGCGTTGATTTGAGATGGACACTGATGTCCGTCGAGCCTTGGTGACCAACTCAAACGAATAGTGAACTTTAGCCTAGACATGAATTACTAGGCTACGGGGGCTGTTGCTTACGTTATTCAACAGAATCGGCCAGAACGGGTCGGGGAAGATTCATGTCGGAAGAGAATCAAAAAGACGTCTCTGCAGAGGCTGTTGACCTGCTGCATACGGCGTATGGTCAGTTGAGAGAGCAGATTCGCAAAGTGATTGTGGGTCAGGATGGAGTCATTGAACAATTACTCATCGCGCTGTTCAGTCAGGGGCACGTGCTGCTGGAAGGTGTTCCGGGACTGGCAAAGACATTGATGGTCAGCACGCTGGCTCGCAGTTTGTCGATGAACTTTTCACGCATTCAGTTCACGCCAGACCTAATGCCGGCCGACATCACCGGCACGGACATCCTGCAGGAGAACCGCACGACAGGTCAGCGTGAGTTTCGTTTCATTCAGGGCCCCCTGTTTCACAACGTCGTGCTCGCGGATGAAATCAACCGCACGCCTCCGAAGACTCAGGCCGCACTACTGGAAGCCATGCAGGAACGGCAGGTCACAGTTGGCCAGACGATACACAAACTCAGTTCACCCTTTTTCGTATTGGCGACGCAGAACCCGATCGAACAGGAAGGCACGTATTCATTGCCCGAAGCGCAGCAGGACCGCTTCATGTTCAAGGTGTTTGTGAAGTATCCGAGCTTTCAAGAAGAGCGGCAGATTGCTCGACAGACAACATCCAATGCGAAGCCAGAAGTTAAACCCGTGCTGACCGGTGAGCAGGTTCTGAAAATTCAAACGACTGTGCGTCAAGTGCCGGTATCGGATCATGTCATTAATTATACTCTGGCACTTGTGCGTCAGACGCGCGTGGGCGAACCGGGGACTCCGCAATGGATCAATGAATGGCTTGCCTGGGGTGCTGGTCCGCGAGCCGTTCAGAATCTGTTGCTGGGTGCAAAGACCCGCGCGTTGTTGAATGGCCGGACGACGGTTTCAACAGACGATATTCAGAAGCTGGCGGCTCCAGTATTGAGGCATCGCATCGTGCCGAATTTTACTGCTGAAAGCGAAGGCATCACGTCCGACAAAGTGGTCGAGCGTCTCATCCAGGAAACACCTGCCCGGGAAAGTGAACTCACAAGTGACCCAGCACTTGGAAAGATTTTTGCGGCCTGAAGAGATCGCGAGGATCTCGCGATTAGAGCTGCGAGCACGCCGAGTCGTCGAGGGGTTCGTCTCAGGTTTGCACCGCAGTCCCTACTTTGGTCAGTCGCTGGAGTTTCTGCAGCACCGTGAATACGTGGCCGGGGACGACCTGCGCCGTATTGACTGGAAACTTTGGTCGCGTTCCGACCGCTACTATCTGAAACAGTACGAAGAGGACACAAATGTCCGCGTAGCGATGGTCGTCGATGGCAGCGAATCGATGCAGTTCGCGACGGGAGCGATGTCGAAATTTGATTACACCCGCACGGTTGCCGCCGCCGTCGCAATGCTGGTGCTGAAACAGCACGATTCTGCGGGTGTTAGCGTCTTCGATTCCACAATCCGCAGTCAGATTCCCGCCAGTAGCCGCAACAACCATCTGCAGGCGATCATGGCGGGACTTGAAGTGCAAACCGCAGGCGGAAAAACAGACATTTACGGAGTGCTGCGGCGTGTCAATGAGTCGCTGGTCCGGCGAAGCATCGTCGTGCTGATGTCCGACTTGTTCTGCCCGCGTGAAGAACTCTTTAAGGGACTCACTATGTTACGGCAGCGCGGCCACGAAGTGATCGCTCTGCATATTATGGATGACGAAGAACTCGATTTCCGTTATTCCGGCACGCTGCGTTTTGAAGGATTAGAAGGTGGTGGCAATCTGACGTGTGATCCAGCTGCACTTCGCGCCGGCTACATGCAGGCTCTTGAACGCTTTCTCGACACCATCCGCCGACGCTGTGCCGGAAGCGGCGTTGATTATAAACTCATTCGAACAAGCGACAACCTCGATGCCGCGTTAGCGCATGTGCTGATGCAAAGACTGAAACGCCGATAACCATATTGCAAATGATCAATGACTAAGTCGCAATGCCCAATGAATCTCGCACAGCTGAATCCTGAATCCTGAATCCTGAATCCTGAATCCTACCCCCATGTCCTCATATTCGCAGTTCTTCCTCAATCCGGCCTACGTGCTGCCGGGGGCTGCGCTGTTGTTGGTGCCGATACTGATTCATATCCTTAGTCGGCTGCGATACAAGAAAGTGCGATTCGCAGCGATGGAGTTTCTGCTGGAAAGCGAAGAACTCAATCGACGCCGCATCGTTCTGGAGCAGTTACTGCTGTTACTGTTGCGAATTCTGGCCGTGCTGCTGATTGCATTGTTGATCGCTCGGCTGGTGCTTGACCCAAGTCGCCTGTTGATGTTGCGTGGAACCAGTATACATCATGTGGTGCTCTTGGATGATTCGCTTTCCATGCGAGATCGGGAAGGCGACGCGACTGTCTTTCATGAGGCATTGCAGACCCTTGAGAATATGCTGGTGGAGGGTAGCCGACAGCGGGGTGCATCGCGCGTTACGATATTGTCCATGACCGATCCTCGACGGCCGATCGTTTCCGATCGAATCCTCGACCCCGCTTTCGTGCAGGAAATTCTGCCACAAATTCGCAATCTGACATGCTCATGGCGGGCTGCGTCACCTGTCGATTCTGTCAACGCTGCCAAAGATATCCTGGCCGCTGACGGCAGTGCGGCACCGCAGGTGCATGTCTTGACCGACCTGCGTGCCACGGACTGGAATAATCGTCCAGAAGTCGTTGCGGCGCTGGAATCGTTGAAGGCAATAAAAGCGTCAGTGGATCTGATCAAGGTCGTGAAAGGCATGCGGTCCAACGTGGCTGTTCGGCAGTTGAACGCTGAAACTTTCGCCGTCGCGCAAGGCGTGCCGTGGCGGATGACGCTGACGCTGCAGAATCACGGCTTACGAAGAGTCGCGGGGTTGCGTGGCACGGTCTTGCTGGACGGCGCATCGCTTCCGGGAAGAATTCTGATTCCCGACATTGAGGCAGGGGCTGAGTTGCAGGTTTCGCATGACATCGCATTTGATTCTGAGGGCCGTCATCAGGTTGAGGTCCGCCTGGAAGATGATGCGCTGCGTGAAGACAATCGCCGGTTCCTGGCGGTTGATGTCACAGAACGTCGGGTGATTCTGATCATCGATGATGAAGGTCAGCAGGACGATGCGTCGTTTGTGGCGGCGGCATTGAGTGCTGATCCGTCGTTGACGGGACTAACAAGTGAGGTTCGAGCGTCGCAGACACTGCCTGCAACGAACCTGAAGAAGTACGATTGCATCTACCTTCTCAATGTGCGCGATCTCCCGGCGGATACGACTCTGCTGCTGGCCGAGTATGTTCGCAGTGGTGGTGGGGTTGCGTGGTTTCCAGGCGAGCAGGCGAATGTGCAATGGTATTCCGAAACGCTGCGGGATCCGTCGTTGAAACTGTTTCCGGCACCGATTGGAACTGTCCATCAGATCGATTCAGGAAATGGTTCGACTGACGACAAAAATCTTTTCGTCACGCCGGTGTTCGAAGTTCATCCGATTTTTATGGTTTACAATTCGCCCGACAGTCCGTTTTCAGACACTGTACAGATCGCTCGCTGGTTGCAGGTCACGGACAATTGGAAAGCAGACGACTCTGAACGGGCCGATGGTGTGCGAACGTTGATGCGACTGAAGACAGGTCAGCCGGTGGCGTTTGAACATACGATCGGGAAGGGCAGGGTGCTGACGTTTCTCATGGGTGCCGGACGTCGCTGGAGCAACTGGCCGGTCGCCCCTGCCGCGCCCGGGTACGTGGTGACAAATTTGCTGATTCATCAATTCTTGCAGCGTCCGATTGAGAGCGTCGAATTGCGCGAATTATCTGGATCATTGCGTCTGAAATGGCCGATCAGTCGGTTTACAGAAAGTGTCGAAGTTTATCTTCCGGAGGCTGGCCCGAATGATGAACCAGTCGCTGAGACGTTTGTGCGACTTCAGGCAACCCTCTTGAAGAATGATGACAGCGGTGCGACGGAACCATCGACGGCGAGAGAGGAGACATCGAATCCACGGGGAAAGACCACTGAGCCGGAACTGGCAGTGACGATCACGCCGGCAGAGCGACCGGGAATTTACCGCGTGCGTCGGTTTGATCTGGAAGGAAGGGTCGATGATACCGTAATTGCACTCAACGTACCCACGTCCGAAAGCGCACTGGCGATTGCCGATCAGGAACAAATCACGAGCCAGACGATACTGGATCATGTGCGAATCCTAGACGCGAATTCGGCCAGCTCACTTGGTGGTTCAGTAGTTGGTCGCGAGCTGCGCTGGGTGCTGCTGGGATTGCTGATTGCGACACTCGTTGCCGAACAACTGCTCGCGTTGCGTCTAAGCTACCATCCGGAGGTAGCGCGATGAGTGAGCAAAGTTTTCCGTTTTCCGTTTTCCGTTTTCAGGGGTTGAGCCTCGGGTTTCAGGCTGCGGGTATGGAATCGGGGAACTCAAAATCGACCGAGAATCCATCATCGCCTGCCGCCACCGGAATGGAAGTCGCGTCACAGTCATTCCAAACCACGGAGTTGGATCTGCCGGTATCGACCGCCGGCATTCTGATGCTCCTCGGAAGCGTCACAGTACTCATCGCGTTGACAGTTCGTACGGCGTTGCGGGATTCGCGATTTCTGACGAGGCGAAATCGAGCCGTCCTGTTGATTCCGCGTATTCTGGTGCTGGCTCTAGTGCTGCTGATTGTGCTCAATCCTCAGCGACGCACGCAGTTGGGTCGCGTTGAAAGATCACGAGTCGGTATATTGCTGGACACATCACTGTCAATGGCATGGCCCGCTGCCGATCCGGTCGCGTTAACTACTGCTACGACTGATAGTCCGATCACACCAGCCAAATCCGATACCCGGGCCGATGCTGTAGTGAGGTCATTGATTGCATCCGGGGTTTTAACGGAACTCAGCAAAAGACACGCAGTGTCGGTTTACACGTTTGATTCATCGCTTGCAGGTCCGTGGGCGATCCTTTCTGAAGACGCTGTTCGTTTTGTCGAAGTCGATGCGGGTGATCCCGACGCCATTGCAACACCCACCGGCAACACGACGACAACCGTATCACTTGATGAGCCCACGCACTCTGCTGTCGGCACGATTTCAGATCCAGCGGCGATGGTGCAATGGAAAAAGATCATTCAACCTCGCGGTTCGGAAACTCGGATCGGCGAATCGCTGTATCAGTTGATCGGTCAGATTTCCGGCAGAACGCTGAGCGGCGTGGTGGTAATTTCCGATGGTCGATCCAACACTGGTCTGGATGTGGAACCTGCGAGGGTAAGGGCAGAACGATCAGGAACTCGATTGATTACGATTGGCGTTGGCAGTCAGAAACCGCAGATGAATCTGTGGGTTGCCGGGATGCAGAGCCCCACCGACGTGCATCAGGGGGATCCATTCGATATCACCGTGATGCTGCAGGGGACGGCTTCGCGTGGCCAGCAGGCCATCGTACGACTGTTCGAACAGTCGTCGAACGGGGATGGCAAAGATCGGCGACAGATTGCTGAGAAAACAATTGAGCTGGGAGATGATGCGATTCCCGCGTCTGTTCGATTTAGTCAGGAACTGAAGGTGCCGGGCAAGTATGACTTTTTGGCTCGGATTGAATCCCCTGCGGGCAAGTTAGAGATGACGCTCGATGACAACGAGCGCCGGCGGACGATCGAAGTAACTGATCGACGCATGAAGGTACTGGTCATTTCCAGCGGGCCTATGCGCGATTATCAGTTTGTCCGCAACACCCTGTTTCGTCACAGCGGTGTCGAATCCGACGTCTGGCTGCAGTCGGTGACTGATGAAAATATCGGCTTCGTTTCCCAGGAAGCCAAAAAGCTGCTGACAAAATTTCCGGCGACAGAAGCCGAACTGTTTGAATACGACGTGATCGTCGCGTTCGATCCGGACTGGAGCCGACTTTCGGCGGAGCAACAGACGTTTCTAAACCGCTGGGTTTCAGAACACGCCGGTGGGCTGGTGGTGGTTGCCGGTGAAATTTTCACACCGAGGCTGGCTCAGGAGCCTGAAACGTTTCGCGATATCAGCGTGCTATACCCGGTTCTGCTGAATCGGATGGTGCCGGAGCTTCAGCTGAGTCAGCGCGCCGATGAACCGTGGCCGATTACGTTGACACTGGAAGGCCGCGCAACGGAGTTCCTTAAGATCGCGGATGAGACGGGTAATGCCAGCGTGGATCTGTGGCAGACGTTCAAAGGGATTTATCGGTCGTATCCTGTTCGCGGCGTGCGCGGCGGTGCGGTCGTGCTGTTGGAGTATGGTAACCCCAGAGCCAGGACAGAATTTGGACAGCCACCGTTCTTGGCGTCGCAGTTTTACGGGACAGGACGCACGATCTTTATTGGTTCAGCAGAGACATGGCGATTGAGGGAAATCTCACCTCAGGGCCATCAGCGATTTTGGACCAGCCTGATTCGCGAAGTCGGACAGGGACGTCGCAGTCGTGGCAACGCACGTGGTCTCTTATTACTGGATCGGACTGAAGTCGCGCCGGGGCAACCGGTGAGCGTGAGAGCCCAATTGTATGACGCCCGATTGCAGCCACTGATTACCGAATCTGTGCCACTGACGATTGTGGATGCTGAAGGCCGCACGCTGACTGTGCCTGATCGATTGTCTGGCGACAGTCGCGGGGCAGGGCAGTACGTTGCCAGTTTTCGACCACCTGCACAGGGAACCTATCGAATATCAGTACCAGTGCCGGAATCAGCCGACGTGCTTCAGGCCTCGATCGATGTCGTGCTTCCGAATCTAGAATCGCAGAATCCGACTCAAAACACTGAGCTGCTGACCAATTTAACGAAGGACACCCAAGGACGTTATCTGGGGATATCAGATCTTGCAACTCTGCCAACGCTGCTGCCTGATCAAAGCCAACCTGTAGTTATAGATGAACAACTGCGAACGTTGTGGGATCGCAGCTGGCTGATGTTTTTGATGGTCGGCCTGCTGGCGTTCGAATGGATCATGCGTCGGGTGTGGCGATTGAGTTGAGTGAAGTTTCGCGACTCGCGGCGAATGTAGACATTTATGTCCGTCGGATGGCCAGACTACATGGTCTAAGTGAATGATGCTGATTAAATTCACCGTTGTGATCGACTCGCCCTTAATCATAATCCTACTCTTAATCGCAATCGGTTCGTAACGCCTGATTTTTCCGGTGCACTCGACGGAACAAGGGAATAAGACTAGGAGTAAGAATTCACCTGCACGAAGAGTCGTGACGCCTAGGTGGCTAAACCACTTCTTCAATCACCGGATTTGTCAGACGCCCGATGCCGTCGATCTCAATGGTAACTTCATCACCCGGCTTCAGAAATACGGGAGGTGTTCGAGCCGCACCGACGCCGTGAGGCGTTCCCGTCAGAATGACTGTGCCCGGTGCCAAAATTGTACTGGCACTGAGGAATTCAATGAGTGTCGGAACATCAAAAATCATGTCGTTTGTATTCCAATCCTGCATCGTATTGCCGTTCAGGATCGTGCGGATCTGCAATGTGTTGGGATTCGGAATCTCGTCGGCTGTCACGAGACAAGGGCCAAGCGGGCAGAACGTCGCAAACGTCTTCCCACGACACCATTGACCGCCGCCGCCTTCCTTTTGCCAGTCACGAGCACTGACATCGTTGGCACAGCTGTAACCAAGCACATGCGACAACGCATCGGCCCGGCTGACGTTGTGGCAGTGCTTGCCGATGATTACGGCGAGTTCGCATTCGTAGTCCACTTTGTCGCTGCGAAGTTTACGCGGCAGCACGATGGGATCACCTGGATTCTGGACGGCGGTCGCTGTCTTCATGAAGAGGACCGGATGCGGCGGAATAGCTTGCTTGCCTTCTTCGGCGTGCCTGCGATAGTTCAGGCCGATGCACAGGATGGCGGCTGGTTCCAGCGGTGCCAGAATCTTTGTAGCGACGACTGTTTGACCGGTCGGCGTTAGACCGTCGAACAGACTTCCCTGCAGTCGTTCCAGAGAACCGTCCGCGTTCTGGTTGGCAAAGCAGACATCAACATCGCTGGACTGGATTCGGACAATTCTCATTAGGTCACCTGTGACTGAAGTTGTAAAGTCGAAATCTGTATCTATTCGGGATCGACGGATTTCAATCCGGCCGAATAGGCAGCGTAGCGACCTTCACTCAGATGCAACAGCGTCTCAAGGCAATACCCAAAAAGTCGAAACGCTCCGGACCAACTTGCGAAGGCTCGGAGCGTTTCTCGTGGGGAGTTTTCTGTTCTTGCCAAGCGTGATCAGCGATTGATCAATCGTTCGGGGAAGACATGGATCGGTCGTTTAGCCGAATCTGACGCTGCAACAGGCTCAGTTTCGTAAAGTGGTTGTTCAAAGACATCCCGTGTCTGGTATCCGATCGGACGCACAGCACTCACAGGATAAGCATTGTTGGGGCGTCCCGGATCCGGATAACTCTGAGTTGGGTACGCCTGTGTCGAATATTGCTGTTGTGGATTCGCTTGAGCCGGATAGACCTTCGAAGGATAACCTGGCATTTGAGAATTCTGCGTCTCATGCTGATTGCTGGAATGCAGATCGCCTTCCAGGTAACTGGCGCGATAGCGATTCCAGAACTGCTGCGAGTATGGCATTCCGTGAGTATGGCCCCAGGACTGCGCGAGTTGTGCCTGAGCGAACACATGGCGGTAATTGTAAGGACGGAAGCTGGAAAAGCCACCGTAAGAAGGCACGCGCTGGAAGTGGCCATGCAACCAAGGATCCTGCTGATCGTACGGGTAGAGTTGCACGCCGTCACCGGCCGAAATCGTGTTCCCATATTCAATGCCGGGGGATCCGACCTGTGCCTGGGCGGAACCTGTTATTATTGCGCCGACAAGAAATACAAACAAAGATGTCCAACGCATAGACTCCCTCCAGGGCAGTAGACATAACATTCGGTCTGGTGACGTTTCGACGCCGCGAAACAACAGACCTGCAAACTGATCCATGTGTAAGATCGGTTCCATGGAAAGACAGGCCCTTGATGAAATCTGGAGAAACGACAGCTTCCGTCAACTCAACGCATCATGCATATTTCGAACGGACCGACCGTCATATTTTATCTTTCGGTTCTTGATTGGTGAATCCTCTGGTCGCAGGCTGCTTTTGCGTGTAGATCATTCATAGCCGCGGTCCGAGCTGTCATGGGCCACGCACGTTTCACCCTAGCGACAGCATCGATGTCCCTGATACAGGAAGATTTGAATGATACGCATTAAAACACTGTTTTCGGCACTCTCCGCTGTCGTGTGTCTTTTCGGTTTTGCATCGACGCAGGCTGGACTGCTCGGTTGCGGTTGTTCGCGTGCTCCGGTGCATCATGCACCCATGATTTATACTTCACCTGAAGTGGACGAATGCTGTGAATGTGCTGTTGGCGTGCCGTCCTGCAGTGGAGTTGGCGGGGTCGGTGGTGGAGTGGCTCATCCGGGCAGTTTGTACGGATCAGCGGGTTTTTACGACCTTGGCTATGCTGGTGAATTCGGTCATGGTTACGGCGGTCGGTATTACGGGAGTCCAGATCCTCGCAGTTTCGAGAGTGGTTTTGAGAGCCTGCCAAACATGAATGGCGGTGGAGTCCACCATCGTCTGTCATTTCACAGCTACCGGCGTCCGTGGGCTCATCCGGGCATCGCCGACAATAATATCAATATTGTCTGGTAGGCCGAGGATTGCTGACCGATCTGCATATAGTAAAGTTAAGCGGCATCACGGGAAACAGGATGCCGCTTTTCATTTGGCATGCCTGCGAAAACCGTGCTGATTGGTCCAGCTTACTCAATCCGTTCAACTCACCTGGCGGAAACAGAATCTGGCGGAATGAAAGAATTCCGAACGCACCGGATAGGAAAGTCGGGCCGATAGATACTCGGCAACCTGGTCTTTGCAGCCGCCGAAGAGCAGCCGTCAAAGCTTTCTCAGTAAGGATTACTGCAGCAAGGTGGAAGTGACGAAAGAAGGGTGAAGAAGAATTCTGTGCGAGTTCTTCGATGATGTGACACGGAAGGAGCACGTCGAATGTCAGCCGATCACGCCGGTCCGGGTTTGTGTCTGAAAACTTGGTGTCGCCATTTTCGAGCGAAGACGCTTCGGCAGATGTTGTCAGTCGCTATTGCCCTGTCGACTCTGGCCCAGGGAACTTTGTTCGCCCAGCAGAATTTAGAATATTCTACTGAATTAAACGGGTCGATCCGCCCGGTCCAGATGCAGAGACTGCAACTGGATACACCCTCAGTGACGGACCCGGCAATTTCAGGTCAGGTGGACGCCATCCACAGCCCGAATGTTGATCGCCTGCTGAAACCACAGTATCACCTAGAGCTGGAAAAACGTCACAGCCAACTGTTGATGACGAATCGTAATATCCGCCGAATCGCGGTGACCGATTCAACTGTCGCCAACTATGTTCAGTATTCTCCGACGGAAGTCAGCGTCGTGGGAATGGAACTTGGCAAGACGGACATGACATTCTGGTTTGAAGACGAAGAGATGCCTTCAATCTACGAAGTTGCGGTAGTTAACGATGCCGGCCTTGAAGAACAGAGGACGCTGGACTTCGGACGGCTGGAACGAACTCTAAAAAAACTTTTCCCGAATTCACAGGTCGCGATTATTCCCGTCGGCACACAGGTCTTGGTTCGTGGTATCGCCTACGACGGCGAAGAAGCTCAAAATATCCTGCAGATTGTCCGCGCCGAAGTGTTTCGTACACTTGGACGATTCAATAATCTTGGAGATCAGGGTGGTCTGAACAACTTCGCTCAGGCCGGAAACTTCGGCGGCGGTCTTGGTGGCGGTCTTGGTGGCGGAGGAGGCCAGAACACTGGTTTTCGCGACATCGTGATCAATGAGCTCACTGTCCCCGGCGAATATAACGTGATGATGCGAGTCATCGTTGCGGAAATCAATCGCTCCCAGATGAGGAACTTTGGCCTAGACTGGGCGGTCGAATTCAATAATGCACGGCACGCCGTCGGCGCAAACCTGGGCGGCGGTGTAGGTTCAACCCTAAGCGGCATTTTTGAAAATGGCGAAATCTTGGTACTGGTCCGATGGCTGCAGTCGAATGGTACGGTCAAGCTGCTGGCGGAACCAACTGTGACCTGTATGAGCGGCACGTCTTCAAGTATTCTGGCGGGTGGTGAATTTGCTGTACCGACGATTATCGGTCTGGGCGGTGGTCAGGCGACATCGTTTCGAGGCTTCGGAACCAGCTTGGTTGTAACGCCGACTGTGATGGACCGAGACCTCATTCGACTTCAGGTTGTTCCTGAATTCAGCGAGATTAATAACAACAATTCTGTCAACGGAATCCCCGGTACGAACGTCAAGCGAGTTCAAACAACTGTGGAACTTCGAGAAGGTCAGACCTTTGCGATCGGCGGATTACTCTCGCGGCAGGAACTGACTAACGTCAGTCGCATTCCGCTGCTGGGTGACATTCCGTACGTCGGACCAATACTGTTCCAGTCCAAGAAGGCGTCCGAAGTCGAGACGGAGTTACTGGTTCTTGTGTCACCAGAAATTGTCCGTCCAATGGAACCGGATGAAGTGCCCCCGTTGCCAGGCTTCAATCACACGCATCCAAACGACCACGATCTGTGGAAGTTGGGGCGTACAGAAGGTACGCCTGATAACAACGTGTATCAGGTGGGTACTGTTGGAAGTGGTTCACTTCACGGGGTACCTGTTGGATACAGCCAGTTCAACCCACCGGTTGGTCTGGGAGCGGGTTCATACTCCGGCGGTGGCTTGGCCGTGCAGAGTGGTTCACCATTCGGCGGTGGGACACAGTACGCTGCCCCGATGCCGCCACAGCCTGACTACTCAGTACCGCAACCGGCTCCAAACCAGGGATATCAGCAATACCAGTCGGCTCCGCAATATCAGTCACCTCCACAGTATCAGGGATCTCCGCAGGGCGGAATGCCTCAAGTACCACCGGTGCCACAGAACTATCCGCCACAGAGTCGCATGATGGGCCCTTCGAACCAGAACGGTCATGCTTCTGCAGAACCGAAGAAGTCGTTCTTCCGACTGCCTAGATCGAAAAATTCGCAGGCACAGGTTAAGCCTGTTGGCTGGACTCAGCCTGCGAAGAAGTAGGGTCGTACGCAGTGATCCATCGGACGCCGTCCGGTATGTGTTCTCTCCAACTTCAATGAACAAGTTTTCCACCCTCCCGGCACCCTGGGTGCGGACAGGAAGAGTGACCATGAACCTTCTACGATCTTCTTTTCGAGCGAAATTAATGCTGCTTGCAGCCTGCGGGCTGACCGGCGGATGCAGTTCGACCACACCGTCCTGCTCAAGCAGCTGCGATTCGTGCTCAACATCCTGCGGGTCATCATGTGATACAGGATCTTGTGATGCAGAATGCTCAACCTGCGGCTGTCACTGGTGGAATCCTTGCAGCTGGTGCTGCGGGTCAGCGGCCTCCAGAATGCAGGTTCCCGATGTGCTGCCGCTCGGATCAGTTACGCGTGCTCACTGGCATGCGATGCAAACCAACGGCGAAGCTGCGGACTTCGTGATGTATCGCAACGAGTTTGTGGACAATTCCTCGGAATTGAGTCCCTACGGTCGTGATCACATTGCAGAGATTGCAGCCAGAATGCCGTCAACACCGTTCCCGGTCATCGTGCAACGTACGCTAAACAATGCTGATCCGGAACTGGATCAGGTTCGACGCGACATCGTGGTGCGAGTCCTGACTGATCTCGGCAATCAGGACGCCAATCAGCGTGTTGTTGTATCGCAGCCCTACAGCAACGGCCTGAACTCAATGGAGGCCGAACAGGACTACGGTCGATTCCGTCGAATCCGCGGCAACGGAAACAACGGTGGTGGTGGCGGTGGTGGCGGTGGTGGCGGTGGTGGCGGTGGTGGCGGATTCTAAGCGGCCAAGCTTCACATGAAATGCAAATAATGCCTCACGCAGCTCCCTCAACGGGGAGCTGCTATTTTGTAGCCTGACTCTCCTATTCGAGTTCCCCTCCAGCGGTTGCGGCGACTCCTCAGGATCCGAGTGCTGACGTATCGAGGCTCGCCGCCTAGAGTCAAGCGACTGGTAACGCAAAAAACGCAACGAATACCGGCAGATTCTGCCGAAGGGGTGCCGAATTTCGTCTCGACACGAAAACCGGAAATCCAGTAAAATTCGTCCGCCTGTCTGAACGCTCGTCGTTCTCCTCTCTGTGGTCGCCATGTTTCTCAACAAGGCGCTGCATCCTGCCTCTTACAATCCCGCCAGGAGACCTGATCATGTCAGGACGTCGGTGGATCTTCACTCTGCTCGCCGCAGTTCCAATTTCAGCAACCGGATGTCAGGTCGATGGCGGTGCCAGGACGATGTGGAATCCGTTTGTTCGTGCTGACAAGTCCGACGCAATGGGCGATGAACAGCTTCCAAAATTTGTCCGCAGGGTGACGGAGGGCGAAAATGAAGAATCAAAACGAATGGAAGTGCCGATCGCCGCAAGTCGCGTCCAGGCTCTCATCGCCGAAGGGCAACGCGCCTTGCAGGAGAATCGTATCCCCGATGCCAAACTTGCCTACAATGAAGTGCTGCAGTTCATTCCTGACGACCCTACCGCACATCACGGCCTGGCGATGGCAGCAGATTTGACGGAACAATGGGCGGAAGCTGAAGACCATTACCGACAAGCACTTCGATCGCGCCCCCGTGATGCCAATCTACTCTGTGACATTGGATACTCGTATCTGCTGCAAAACCGATACAGTGAAGCTTCCAGCTATCTGTCGCAGGCAATTGAAATCAATCCAAATCATGAAAACGCGCATACCAATCTGGCACTCCTAGATGTGCGGCAGGGAAATCGCGAAGCCGCCCGCGAACGTCTCACCCGCCGCTTCGAGAATGCCGCAATGGTGAATCAGATTCTCGCCGCGCTGGAATCGCAGACTGCGTCCAGAACCGCCACAAGTCCAGCCGCGACGGCACCGGTGGTGCCTGAGAATGCGTCGTTCCAAGAGATCCGCGAACTTGCCAATCGCGAACGAATTGCCGCCGAAAAACGCCGCGCAGTACTCAACGTTCCTGTCGTTCAAAACGCTGTCGTCAGTCCTGTCATCGCTGCCAGTGACTCTAGCATTCCAGGTCACTACGATAATTCTGATCCACTCGGAACTAGGCAACAATCGAATCGATTTGCGGGATCAAACGTCGATCCGGCAACGGCAGGGTTTCAGCCAACCGGAAACTATCCCTCAGGAAATATTGCGTCCAACACTGTCGTTCAGACGCCGTCGATCGTCCCTGCTCAATTTGGCGGCACTCCGGGGACGTCATCCCGGACAAATCCATTGGCAGGCAATCCGAACTTCGCTCCTGCCTATGCAAACACTGGAACAACAGCAGGATCATTGAATCCGCCGTTTTCCGCAAATTCTGGTACACCCAGCAACAATCAGCAGCCAGTTGCAGCCAGTAATTTTTCGCCACAGGTCGCAAACGCAGCAGCAAGTTCGGGCGGCGTGATTGCCGTTCGTCCCAGTGGATCTTTTCAGCCACCGACTCAGGGTGTCAGTTACGGACAGCCGTTCGGTTTCGGTCAGCCTCCGATTGAAACAGCCAGCTTCCAAAACAACGGCAATGTTGCCGTACCTGTTGGAAATACGTCCTACGGCAACGCGGCGTACGGAAACATGCCCGGCGGCCCACCTGTAGCGCATATGCCTAGCCAACAGAAACCAAACGCAGGGCAGAATAATTCGCATGTCCAGCTTGACGGTCTGAATGCCGGTCCTGGATCCCTCTTTCCGATTGGCCAGGGATCAGACGCTCAGGACGGACAGCTGCGCATGGGAAATGTGAGTTCTCCCGGAAGCAACTCCGTGATCAACGGTGCAATGTACGGTCAGCCAGTCTCGACTTTGCCATCTCAGGAATGGATGATGCAACAGCAAGGGCAGATTCACCAATTGCATTCACAACAACCACAACCCAATCAGAATGGTCAGGGATATTCCGGTCAAGGCTACAGCAATCAAGGCGGCGCGAATCCACAATACACCGGCAACATCCCGCAAGGTTCTTCGTACGGAAACACTGGAAGCACAACCGCATTGCGTTCCGATAATCAGACTCAACCTGTCAACCCACTAGCAACTTACGAGAATCAACTGCGACAACTCGACAACCAATACAACAATAGTCTCCAACAGCTCGACCGCAACGCTTCAGGTGCCGTGCCTCGAGCACAGTATTAAGTTTCACCCGTCACATATTTGCACGGTGCGAGAATCACTGTGGCTGGCCACTGAGTTGCTGGGATTTTCGCCACGCCACGCAGATCCGCTGTAGTGCTGACAATTCAGCCCTGCGCCAGCAACTTCTGCATCTGGGGAGAAGCCTGAGGCCGAAGGCCTTGGACTGCGGCAGCCTGCTGCCGCTTTCGTGCTCGCGGCCTGCTGCGGCATTTGGGATCGGGCATGATTTTTGGCTCGAGCCCCGTCAACCGGTCGGCCAGCAGGCGGGCTGGTGAAAGCGGCAGCAGGGCTGCCGCACTCCAAGGAGCGTTGACGTTTCGGAGGCGGAGTCAACATACTGGGCAGCATGAACATGGAGCCAACACTTCCCACCGATGAAGACTGCTCGAAGGGCACATGCGACTGGCCGCACGCTCCGCCACATCGTTTGCAGTCGGCGGGGGTCTATATCGTCACGGCAAGGGCAGCGGAGGCACGGCACCTGCTTGCAGCAGATAAAAAGAAGGACTGGTTTCAGGACAAGCTCCACGAACTCGCCCAAGAGTTTGGCGGGAAGCTTCACCCATCAGCGGATCTACCTGGCGCGACTGCATTATGTGCATCAGAACGCCGCGCATCACAAACTGGTTGGAATCGGATCCGATTGGAAATGGTGCAGTGCTCACGCCTTCAAACAAGCCGTGACTCCTGCGTAGCTGAAGACGATTACCAGTTTCAAATTCGACGAGATCGCCATGAAGGACGGTGACACGTAGTGGCAACGTCAGCTTTCGATGAGGCGAACCGGTCCCTTCCTTCATTGTTTCCCGAGATCGTTCTGCAAGACGACTAAGACGGAGAATCCTTCAAATCGCACCGTCACCGCATCGCTTGACTCAGCAGATTTCTTCATGATCGCACGCCCTTCCTCAACCCGAACGACTCGCTTTCCAGCAGCAATTAAAGCATTGGTTTGTTCAAGACCGAAAAACGATAGTTCGCCGATGGTACTAAAGCGAAGTCCAACTTCGACGAGTTCCTCAGGCATCGTTTGAACTGGTCCTTCGGAGTCTTTTTTCTTCAATGCAAGCTCAATTTGTTTACTCCAGTCACGGAATCCGAGTACCGTTGCCTTTGCGTGCGAACCAATCGGCGGAAAATCGTCCGGCGTGCGAAACCCGTCTTGATGCATCCGCACTCGTTCGATGATTCCAATCAGCCCTGATGTTCCCAATGTTACTAATACGCCAAACGGTGCGTGTTGAACGATGCAGCAATCCACAGTCGTTCCAACTTTAATTTCGGCTTTGGCGTTATTCCATTTATTGAGGCTATTGTCCATGAAGCCTCCGAATAGCATTGTTAAGAACGTCGAATTCGCTATGCGGAATTGGTATTTCGATAAACCTGGGGTCAGATATATATGGAACCTCAAGGGGTCGGATGCGGGCGTCGTAGATGGCGTTTGGAATCTGGACCTCCAACACACTTTGCCCGTAGTGTGTCGCATACTCCTCGGCCAACTGTCGCTCTTTGGCGAAGTAAGCTCGCAGGTCACCTTCTGCAAAGTCATGCGGATGAAACCCATCGACTAATAGCTTTTGACCCTTGCCCGGTTGGGGGGCCTTAAAAATGCTCTGAGATCCATCCTTTTGTCCACGCCCCCAACCAAACGCCCCATACCCGGTCTGAATCGAGCCTACTTCGTCCGCCCAGAGTGCCCGCCCGGTTGATGCAAAAACGTTTCGAGACTCTTCAAACACCTTTGCAAGTCGGACTTCGCTTGCAAATTCGCCAGCCACTCCTCCGGTTGCCCAAGTCATCATTTCGGTGGCATACATCAGTCTTGCTCTTCCTGGATCACGATCCGGATCATACCCGGATGTGCGGTAGGCCGCGTAGTTCTGCTGCATTTGCCCGTGTCCCATGCGATCCAGGGTGGGGTCACTTCTCTGATCGTTCAGGAGAGACATCCCTGCGCCGAATGCACTGAATGGGTCCAAGGCTGTGGTGAACAAATCATCGACACGTGACGCCGAGTTGTATTCGCCAAAACTGGAATAGTACACGTCCTTGTTCATGGCGAGGAGCAGGGCAGTGTCTACTTCCTGCATGAACGACATTGCTCCGAATGAATATATGTCCGCAGTTTCGACTACCTCAGCGAATCGCTGTTTGTCACGTTCGTGGGCGGTAGCCATTCCGTCAGATCCATACATATAGTCCTCGGATTGACTTCGGTCGTACTCCTTTGTCGCTGCGAGCTGTTTTCTAAGGTAGTTGGCAGTATCCCGTCTGCCCGCTTCAATTGCCTTTTCAATGTCACGCTCCATGTCTGCGTAAACGTTTGCGCGACTCTTGACTGGGCCATTCCATATTTCCTCGTACGCCAGATGGTCCATGAACGCAGCGACTTCTGCTTCGAGCGGAGTGAGCGTGCGACCGACTCCTGCTTCATGTAGCCTTTGCTCCGCTATTCGCACATCCCCAAAACCATCCGGGTTGTATCCTGCCTGCTCAATATTTCGAGCTTGGGCGGCCACCGCTGGCGTAGGCCGCAGCGCCTCAAGCGTGGTTCGCACAGTCTGAGCCGCCATCACCGCTTCAGTACCAGTGTTCCAAACTCCGGCCGCGATGCTCAGCGAACGCAGGGCTTGTTGCAACCCACGGTCGCCGGTACTGGTGACGGAGGCACCGCCGACGGCGAGGTTGAGGCCAACGCCGAAACGGGTGGCGGTGGAGGCTTGGGTGTTGAACAGGGTGCTGCCGTGGTTGACGCCGAGGTTTGTGACATGTAACAGGCTCGACAGTGTGCCGTCGCCGATGTATTTGCCGGAAGCGATTTCATAGCCGGAAGTGAGTCCTGCAGCCGCACTGGCGGTTCTGCCCAGCGTCCAATATTTTGCGGACGTGATTGAACCCGTTGAGCCAGTCGGCAAGTTGCCGTAGAATCCACCGGTCACGGCGGCGGCGGCACCGAGGAATCGACTGAATGTGCCGTCACCGATCTGATTGCCGGAAAACACTTCGTACGAGTTCACCGCTCCGGATGCAAAGCCCAGCGAACCGGCGACGAGGCCCATGCCAGCTAAGCCGCCAAATGCCAGGGCGCCGCCGGATGCAATCGTGCCTGCAACCAGCAGACCTTTCTGGATATTGCCGTTGTCCCACTGCTTTTCGACAAAATCGCCGACGTCTTCGAACGCATTGCCAATCTGCTTAGCCGTATGACTCAGCCATGACAGTCCGCTCGGGTCCGTCAGGTTCACAGGATCATTCGCTGAGTAGCGGGTCAGGTTCGTATCACCGGCGCCAAACCGCAACGGGTCTTCACCGATGAATTCACCAGCCACCGGGTCGTACCAGCGGGCTCGCGCGTAGTACAGTTGGCTGTCAGCATCCCATGCGAGTCCGCTGAAGAACTGGTCATAGTCAACAGCGGCACCCGTTTGCGACGTGATCTTTCCGAAGCTGTCGAGCTTGCGATGATCCAGGTTTACGGCCGCCGAGCTGATTACATCGCGAGCTGTCCCCGTCCGATCTTCCAGCGGCCACAGGACTCCGCTGAGTACCGTCTGATCGGCAAACACCTGATCCAGAGACGTGCCATCGAAGTATTCATGCTGAATGGCTCCGGCGGTGTCCATCATGGCCAGCAGTTGATCGCCATCCCAGACATAGTTCTCGGACACGACTGCCTGTCCCGGGACGGTCAGCTTTTTGTTGATCCGATTGCTCGAATCGTCATATGTGTACTCAACCGTCTTCGCCAGTGTGGACGTTCCGCTGACAGGCGCGTTATAGAACTCAACCTTCGTGAGTTGATTGCGATGGTCCCATGAGTACTGCACGTACGCGCCGGTCGCTGCACCGCTGACGAGAGTAGTGCGGCGTGTCACATTGCCGTTGGCATCGTACTGCCATGCATACGTGCCATCGTTCAGAACACGATTGCCTTTGCCGACAACCGTGGAACCCACAATCCTATTCCCCGTCTTGTCATACGCATAAGCTTCGCTGGTGCCCTGAGTTTTAGTACTCGATGTCAACTGGCCATAGGCGTCGTATTCGTCCGTGCTGGTTCCGTCGAGCGACGAGGTTTCCTGCAACAGGCGATCGTCGGCAAAGTACGTGTACTGGTACGAGATGGGCAAACTGCCGGACGGCGCGGGCTTCGTGTGCGTGATTGATTGCAGTCGTCCGGCTGAATCCTGCACAAAATCCGTTTTCACCACAATTGTGGTCTGTGTCAAATCCGAATACCGAGTGATGGTCTGCAGCGAACTGTCGGCTCGGTAATCGAGTTTCGCCGACTTGTTCTGCCAGTTCGGAAAGTTTGTTGATGCGGTCTGCGACAGTTTGGTGAGTCGATTTAGATAATCGTACTCCGTGTAGTTTGTGGTAACCGTGATCAGAGACGCACCGGCACCCGTCTGCTGAACTCGCTGCGTGCGATTCCCGAACGCATCGAACTGATACGTAAGCTTCGCAGCCGACTGGCCGGGCGTGGTGACGGTGTCGTACACGATGACACGATCGAGATCGTTGAGTACCAGCGACGTCAGGCTGAATAACTGGCCTGTCGCCTGATTTCGCTGCTGTGTCCACCACAGACGATTATAGTTGTCGTACCAGTTTTCAATTTGTGAGACAAAAGCCACGTTCGTGCCGCTTGGCTGCAGCCATTGTTCGTGCCGCACATTGTCTAGGTTGTCGCGCACATACTGCGTCCGGTAACCTCGCCGATCCGTGATCGCTGCGACATTTCCCACCAGGTCGAATTCGTAGACGATTGAGAGTCTGTTCGGATCGGTCTCCGAAACCATGTGGCCTTGTGCATCAAACTGCCAGCGAGTGGTGTTGAATGATGCATCCGTCAACAGGATTTGATTGCCATTGTTGTCGTAAAGGTATTGCGTGATTCCGCCGTTGGCATCAATTACAGAGGTGACTCGGTCCAGACGATCGTAGCGATTGACGGTGGTGTTGAAAACGCCGGCAGACGACAGAACGGCAGACAGCGGATCTGGTTTTCGCCGTGTTTGCGTCATGGCTGCGTTGCCGGCAGGATCGTAGACGTACCGAGTTTCCGACGGAATTTTGTCTGCCGTTGCGCCACCGACAATGCCATCCGGGTCGGCTCCGACGATTCTGACCTGGCGATCCAGATCGTCGTAGAAATACGTTGTGACGCGCAGAAGCGGATCGGTGCTGGTAATCAGGCGTCCGACCAGATCGAAAGTGTTCACGCTGACCGGCCCGCCGATGATCGCTCCAGTCTGAGGATTCTGTGACTGCGTCTGCACCAGCCGGTTCAGCATGTCGAATACGAACTTCGTGATCTCCTGCGGTGCCCCGACGGCTGTGGACGTGGAAGTGACGGTGGTTTGGTTGCCGACTTTGTCGTAACCATAAATCGTGACCGACTGTGCCGCTCCGCTGGTTGGAGCGGGCAACGTCGTTTTGGTGACACGATTCAGATAGTCGAATTCGTTCTGCGTGATCCGGTTCATGCCCGCAGTGATGTAGTCCGTCGTCATCAGCACATTTCCGACCGCATCGTATGAAAACAGTGTTGTCGGTCGGACTCGCCCCAGCCCAACGCCGTCAGGGTCCGGCAGTTGTTCCTTTGTTTTGCGGTTGAGTCCATCGTATTCATAATTGGACGTCCGACCCGCTGCGTCTGTGGTTGCAACCATGTTCCCGGCAAGGTCATACGCATACAGAATCACCGGACGTCCGAGCCGATCATTGGGACTGGCATCCGGCAGCGTCATTGATTTCAATCGATTGAGCTGGTCGTATTCATAGTCTGTGACATTGCCCATCGCGTCGGTCGAACGGATCTTGTTGCCAGCGATATCGTAGACCACCGTGCTGGTCGGGGCGGCCAGTGAATCCTGCAGATCAGGATCCGCCTGGGTGAGTGAGATAACTCGATTTCGCGTGTCGTAGGCCGACACGGTCTGTCGGGCCAGCTGATCGGTGGTTGACAAGAGATTGCCCAGCACGTCGTATACGGATGTCATTAGCGGTGCGGGCAGCGGTCCCTGAAGTCCGTCCGGATCAGGCGACGTGGTGGTCAAAGCACGATCGAGCAGGTCGTACGTCTGCGTCGTGATTCGCCCCAGCGGATCGATCGTGGCTGCCAGATTTCCCGCTGTGTCGAAGCGGAACCGCGTGACGGGATTTGTGTCGTTGACGTTTGTCGTCGCTTTAGGAGCAATCTGAGTGATCTTGCGATTGAGTCGATCGTATTCAAACGTTGTCGTGCGTCCTTCGGCATCCGCCGCCGTCAGGACATTCCCGAGGAGGTCGTACGTTTGAGAGGTCAGTGTCTGATCAGCCAACTGTTGAGTAGTCAGCGTCTGACCATCGGGAATGCGTTCACCACGGATGGCACTGCTGAGCGGTCGATTCAGGGCGTCAAAGGTCTGAACGGATTCTGTCCAGACTTCGACGTTGCTTGCGTTGCGACTGACAAGAATCTGTGTCTTGTAAAGGTTTCCCGCAATGTCATAAGCAAACACGGATTCCGGACGTGTGATTCCGGAACCCGGCACTGGCGAAATTGTGCGAATCAGCCGGTCAAGGTTGTCGTATTGCGATTCGGTGACGCCACCACGCGGATCTGTCACGGACTTCACGTTACCAAACTGATCGTAAGTCGTGGTCGTCGTGGGCCGACCGTAGCTGTCAGCGGCTGCCTGCTGCACCTTGATCAGCTGGTTCCAGCTGTTATAGCTGTAATCTGTGGAATTGCCGCGAACATCTGTCGTCCGCGTGGAATTCCCCGCAAGGTCGAACCACGTCTGTGTGACGGCCCATCCAGTATCATCCTGAACGGCAGTAAGGACAACGCGATTCAGTGCGTCATATTCGAAGCGCGTGACATGTCCGAGAGCATCAGTCTGGCGGGCCAGGTTTCCGTTGATGTCATAGACGACAGTCACGGAAGCAGCGGTTTCGAAATCGTTGGTAAAAGGGTCCGGACTGGTGGTCCGCATCAGCCGGTTTAGATTGTCGTAGGCAGACGTCGATTGACGGCCCAACTGGTCAGTGACGCGAATCACATTGCCGACGGCATCAAACTGTGTTTCACTTGTGAGAGCCCGCAGCCCCGACCATTCCGCACCGTCCGGATGCGGCGACACGGTGAAAACCGTACGTCCCAGGGCATCGTGTTCAAAGTTTGTGGATCGGCCCAGAGCATCAGTAGACTGCTTGACGTCGCCGAACAGATCGTACGTTGTCATCGACGTCGGGCGAGCTGTGCCTGTGCCATTGGCGACGGCTGGTAACTCGGATTTGATCAGCAGGTTCCGTGCATCGTACGTGTAGTTTGTCGTGCGGTTCAGAGCGTCTGTCGATGCCGTTAGATTTCCGGCAGCATCAAAAGACCATTGCAGGACAGGTGAACGGACACCGTTGCCGAGAATGTTATCCGGGTCCGGCAGCGTAGTTTTTGTCTTCAGATTCTGCGAGTTGTATTCGTGAACTGTTCGCCGATCATCTGTAGTGAGCGACGGATTACCCTTGTCGAGTTCTTCGAGCAGATTTCCGAAGGCATCAAATGTGAATGTCATCACCAAACCGACGAGCGCGCCGTTTCCGTCTGGATCCGCCTGTGTGGTCGAAATCACCTGGCCGAACATGTCACTCCGGGAGACCGTGACACGTTGCAACGGATCTGTGGCTGTCGCGATATGCCCGAGCGCGTCGTACGTCCATGACCATACTGGGCTGGCAACAACAACCGTCCCTTCGGCACCTGAGGAAACCGATGACATGGCCGGGGCGGTCTTCTGAATAATGCGATTCAGCGTGTCGAACTGAAATGTGGTCGTGTTACCTGCGGGGTCGGTGGCTGCAATGACATTCCCGGCGGGATCGTAGGCCGTCGTGGAGAAGGGCATGACGATCTTCGCAACGACGGCGAGTGATGTCGATGATTCCACAACGCTGACCGCTGGCAGCACCTGCCGCACAGTGCGATTCATGTTGTCCAGCAAATTGAGTGTGCTGCGGCGGGACGCATCAATCGTTTCGACCATGTTGCCAGCCGGATCGAAGGTCACGCGCGTTACAAAGCCCACTGCGTTCTGAGATGCCACAGCACGACCGAGAGTGTCAAATGACGTCTTGCTGATTCTGGCCACTTCGCCGGACACAGGAGCCGTCGGTTCACCATTGGCGTCCCGCAGCACAGCCTGACTCGCGTTGAGGGAATACGGCGTTTCGAGAACCTCAACGACTCGTCCCATCTTGTCGCGTCGCATCACACGCGAGATGCCTTTAATGTCGGTCGCCCCGGCATACGGCAGTGCTTCGAACTGCAGGCCGCCCGCCAGGTCGTAGCCGAACTGCGTCCTAGCGCCTCGCACATCGGTAGACGTCGTCAGCAACATACCGAGTGAATACGACTTCGATGAAATATTCTGTGCCGCGTCCGTCCCGGAAACAGCCTTGTCACGGAAGTCGTACGCGGTTGATGCAATCCGCTTTCGGGTGGCATTCACGGTGTCGCTCTCCGCTCGCGTCACAGTGGCGTCCGTCAACGTAGCAATGCTTGCCGCTGTCATCAGAACCGGATCGGGGCGCAGGTCGATACTGTCGAGCCGTTCCTGATTTCCGTTGGCGTCGTAGAAGATGTGATCGACACGCACTTTTGCGCGGACAGTAGTGCCGTTCGTCGTCGTTGTCGTTTCGAAAAGTGTCTGCACCGGCTGGTGTTGGGCGTTGAATGTCGTGGTCACGACACCCATAGCCGTTTCGACCAAATTCTGATTTCCGAATGCGTCGTACCCGTACGTCGTGATGTTGCCAGCGGCGTCCGTGGTCTTCGATAAGCGTCCTGCCAGGTCATACTTGTAGCGAATTTCAGAACCGAGTTCATCGAATTCACTGACCAGATCACCTTTCGCGTTGTAGACAAGTGCTCGCGTCGTTCCGTTCGCGAAGATCGTCTGCGACAATCGGTTCAGGACGTCATAGACAAAAACAGTTTTGTTGCCGTTCGCATCAATCTGAGCGGCGACAGTTCCGTTTGCGTTGTACTCGACAGAGGTAAATGTGCCGTCAGGACGGATTTCCCGCAGCACTCGACCGGCATTGTCGTATGAGTAGCGGTAGATCGAACCGTCCGAATTGATACGACGTTCCAGCAGGCCATTCTGACCGTACAGGTACTGCGTCCGCAGAGCGGCGCCGGCGATGTATGGATCCGGCGACAGAGTTTCGAGCAGACGTTTCAGTGGATCGTATGCAAAGTTCGTACTCGGCTGGAGAATACCGTTCTTGTCGTAGTCTTTGACATAATCGACGCTGCCAGTGTTATCGCGCACGGACGCATCCGAACTAACGGTTGTCAGCACTCCATTCGCGAACTTTCGGTGATCGACAACCTGTGGATTTCCGAAAACATCGTAGCCCAGACGATCAAACTTTGTGGAATGCCCCTGCGCGGAGGTTATCTCCGCCACAAGGCCCTGTGCTGTGTAGGTGTACGACGTGGCGTTGGAAAGTGCGTCTGTGGACGTGGCAAGGCCACCCTTAACCCCGCCGCTTCCTGTCAGATCAAAGTAGATATTCGTAAGGATGCGTCGCAGCGTCCCGTTTGCAGATTCTTCATCGATCGTGGCCACCTGGTTGTAAACTGGATGGTACGTCATGATTTGTGAAATTGCGGCAGCGTCCGTGTGCTTTGTTGCATTTCCCTTTGCGTCATACTGCCAGCTTTCAGAACGACCATTTGTGGCCGTTGTCTTCGCGACTTGCCGGACGTTCGCAGCCATATCATAGATCGTTCGTTCGCCGCTTTGTGAAATGGATGTCACCAGATCACCAAAGTCCGAGAACTGGTTGGTCGTCACATAACCAGCCGCATCGACAACCGACGTGAAACGGTCATATGCGTTGTAGATGAACCTGGATTCTCCGCCTTCCGCATCACGAATACTCCGCAGGCGTCCGTTGCCGTAATACTCGAATGTCGTCGCAAAAGCCGTGCCCGTATCCGTTGCATCTCCCGCATATCCGGACGCCGATTTCATTAGATGTTCGAGTCGATCTCCTCGCTGCGGCGTTTGAATCGTGCCGATTTTCTCGTACCAAACATAGTGATATCGGGACAGGGTTGACGCGAGCTGCACTGCCGCTCCGGTTCCTGAATTTTCTGACACTTTGACATGGCTGAGATGACTTCCTGCATCATAAGAATAATCCCAAATCCGCGTTCCCGAAATCCCTGCGACTGGTGCGATACCAGTGGATGATGCAGGTATCTCAATTCGCGTGATCAGGGCATTGGTGTACGTGAATTTTGCCAGAATTCTTCCCGCCGGTGCAGCATCAATGATCTGCGTGATTCGTGTCGGAACTGCAGCATCCCGCTGAATCAGCATTTTGTTTCCAAATCGATCGGCAATAGAGATCAAAAGCGCTTTGGTCTGGCCAGCCTGTCGAATGGCCTGCGTGTTAAAGTCCTGGAACCCGTAGACCGAGCCATCCGCCATGACGACTTCGTAAAAATCGCCATATGACAGCGTGGGTGCTACGCCCCCATCAAGGCGACGCACGATGACTCCCGGGATGTTAAGAGGGCTGTCATAGTCAGCGGATAGTGCGGTCTTAGTTCCGTTGGGAATGAAGATCCCCGTGGAGCCGTCATCTCGTCTCCATGCAATCGAGGTCGCTTCACCTTTGCGACTGCCATTGATGTTGACTGGCACCGTGATTTGACCGAAGCGATAATTCTTCTGAAACGAGTAGGCTGCCGCGTCAGTGATTGTCGTAATATCCAGTTGCTGCGAGAAGGCGCTCGACCACCCGCTCCCAAAATCCCCGAGATTACTGACATTCACAATACTGTCAGTAGAACCAACGTCACTCCTCGACGAAGTCCATGTCCGAGTCAACGGAATCGACATTCCAGGGATCGACAGTGTAAAGTCGGTGTCGGATTTTCGAAGAATGCCCTGATAGCCGTCTGGTGCTGCGCCGGAATTCTGCAATTGAGAGAAATCTGCCGACAACGCTCCGCCTTCAGCGTCGGTTATTCCACCGTGCAGTACCCGACCATTCACCGTTGACGCCATCAGCGATTCAATGATCGGCGTAGTACCCGAATAGTTTTCGTGCAGCCAAGCAACACCCGTCCATGTTCCAATCGACTCGATCGATGTCGAGACAGTCACGACTCCACCAGCGTTCAACTGGTCATTGATAAGCGTGTAGGCCGCACCCTGATACCCGGTTGTCGCCAGACCAAGGATACTCGACAAAGTCACTCCCGCCGGAATGGAGCCCCATTCATCGAAATATGTACTCCCCGCGGCTTTCGTCAACCTTCGCACAGTGTGGCCATTCAACCGTGCCTGAGAAAGCAGCGTTAAAGCGGAGGTCGCAGGTTTGTCGGAAAGTTCTGAGAGCAATTCATGTTCACCTGCCGACAATTCGGCAAGTGTCAACAATGCACGAGACTGCTGAACTGCATCCGATTGGCTTACGGCACCACCATTGCGAGGAACGTAGAGCAGCTTTCCGATTGGGAAGTCAACGGTCATGTCTTTGGGGCGAATGAAGTAGACGGAGTCGGGCTGAATCACAAAAGACCGCCCCGAAATTAATCCCACACTCACCGAAGGTCGTACCAGAATCGAATTTGTCAGCTTTGCAATTTCGTTTTCAGTCTGTTCACTGGTCATCAACAACCGCGAGGCTGAGTATGAGAGCGTCTGCCGCGTAATTTCCGATGTGTTGTACCCATACGCGAGGTAGTCGTTCCCGAACGCACCACCTAACACGGGAATCTCATCATAAGCGTCGGCAAGTTGGTCACTAAGGTTGGCCACATCCGTCGCCGAGTACTGGCCGGCCCCAAGAACGACCTGTGACGAATATCCCGGCACAAGTGCAAGAATCTGGGTCTCCGGAGCGCTGCCGGGAGTTTGGCGAACATCAACCTGCAGTCGCACCACTCCGGACGGAATTGAGAGCGAAGTTCCATAGTCAACGCCGTTAATCTTCAGACTCCCTTGTCTCCCCATTCCATCTGTCCAGACGACAATATTTTTTCGGGACAGTTCAGCGATTCTGGTGGGGATCAGCAGACTTCCACCCGGCGAGCCAGCTACCCGCTGCGCGATGCTTCCATCGAGTGCTATAAAACTGAATGTGATGGTTTGAAACTCTTTGGGGTTCCAGCTTGGAGATGGCAAAGAGTCCGGCGATGTTGATGCCACCAAGGAAACAGGAACAGTCGGCTGAGTAGTTTGTATGATCGTTCGCGTTTGACCAATTGCATTTGCGCCCGCTCGCACTGACGGATCGGCACTGTGAAGTTTCTGATTGATCATCCAGTCCAAGGGGCTTGCGGTCGCAACATGTGTACCCGTGAATTGGATATTATCGAGGTAGTGGTGACCGGCACCGCCAGTATAGATTCCGAACCGCCCGCCCGCTGGATTGGTTAAGAGAGTAGCGACGAGTTTTCTTTTTTGAGTCGTGCCCGCACTGTCTCGCCATTGAACAAACGCGGTGAGTACGCTGCCATCAATTGTGAGTTGGACACTGCACGGCACCAAGCCACTAACAGCTACTGGTGAAAACGCAGGCGCATCGGTCGGATTTTGAGTTGCTGTGACGCCATTGAGAGGCAGAGTGCTCGTCCCTACTCGATCATAGAGCTGTGGTTCCTGCGACAAACCACCAGACCAACTAACCCCTACTTCATAGTTGTCCGTCGCTCGGGCGAAGACGCGAAAGTCCTGAGCCGCAGCACCATTCACCGCTTGAGCAAAAATGCTGGAAGAGAGCGTTCCATTAACCGCAGCCTCATCAACAAACATATTCGTCGGATTGGAATGACTGGTCAGTATCTTATAGTCATCGACAGATCCCAACTTCGGCCATGTCGGATCGGTTACCGCAATCGCGCCTCCGGAGCTGACCTTCAACTCAGTTGGAATGGAAGCCAGATTGTAGTCAGTGACGGCGCCTCCAGCGTCAAAGTCCGCCGAAAAAGAATTCGTCACCGGATTCAGGTAGGCGTTCAGATCCGTGGCCGTGAGCGGCGCAGTGGCGATCTCCGAGGCTGGAGCGAGTGACGCTTTGAGTGCCGAATTTAGATCAACCCAGCCCAGTCCTGTTGCTGTCGGCAGCCATGCACGAAGCCATGCATGATCGATCGTGATCGGATCCGCATTGACCAGCGGGGTTGGATTTAAACCGGCCTGTAAAAAATAGTCGATAGGAATCGTCTCGGTCGTCAGCCAACTCTTGACCTGGTAAGCATTCAGCCCCATTCGACCTGTCACGTACTCAGTTTTCGTGAGCGTGTCATTTGCGATCAGCGTTCCCAGCAGGTTCGTCTGATCCCATGCATTGCCGGATTTGGTGGACAGTGTGCCGTCCGCACCCTTCTTCAAGCCGCGATAGGCTTCGAATTCAATCGTGTTGTGAACGAGATGAAATGCCTGAAGCACCGACCGCGTGCGATAGTTGTAGTCCGAGACAACGACACCGGAATCCTGAAGTTGAATCGCCCACGGAGTTGTTGGATTGACTTCCCAGACTGTCGGAGTGCCAAAGCCAGCCGCGCTGGCCCGCGCCACCACCGATTTTCCGCTGCCATCAAATCCCACGAGATCCGGACGGCCATCGCTGTTCATGTCCACGATGGCCGTGTTGCCTGGCATACCGCTGACTGCAGGCCACGTCACCCCCCCTGCGGAATCCTGAAACGAATTTTCACGCGAGAACACAGCACGCAGGCTGGATCCCACCCAAGCAACAATATCTTCTTTGCCGTCAGCATCAAGGTCGGCTACTAACGATGTTGCACTGACATTCGCCTGCAAAAGAAATGCGGGCGCTGCCCAGGTCTGAGTCAGAAACGACGTGCCCGTCGAGATACTGGCGATCCACTGACCCGTCATATTATTTTTGGCAATTATGTCCTTGCGGCCGTCACCATTGACATCAATCGCTGTTTGCCGCGAATAGACGTCATTGGTGCCAGAACTCAAGTTAAAACTAAACCCCGATGTCCATACGGTTTGTTCAAAAGACGTGCCCGTCGAAAGTGCTACTGCCCATTGCTGACGGACAGAATTGTATGCCGCAATGTCATCGCGGCGATCGCCGTTAAAGTCTCCTGCCAGGTAATTCTGCCACGCCGATGTATTTGCTGGAGGTATGCCGGTTGTTGTGGTAATCCCATACCCTTCCGACCACTGAGAAACTCGACCGTTGACACTGGTCCTGACAAAAACTGTGTATTCACCAGCAGCCAGTGCTGCGAGGGACTCCGTGAAACTTGCCACTGTATTTTCGACTGCAGACCGCGTGATCGTCGAAACCACGCGAGGATAGCTGGTAGCCGCTTCATTAAGCACAACCTGCAACTCGTAGGTTCGAAGGGCGTTTGAATTGGGCGACGAGACTGCGTTCCACGAGAGAACGCTGACCTGCGAATCCCACGCCAATACGGGCAGGTCTGGATTGAGCAACCCAGTCACCGGAGTGGTAATTTTTTCGAACGCGCCGGACGTGCCCGATCGCATCACCGACCAAATGCCAGCACTCATGTCTGGCTGAACAAGATCATCGCGTCCGTCCCCGTTGAAATCGCCTATCAACAATGGCGCGCTGGACTGACTTGAAATAAAGTCAGAAAAATCGCCAGTCCCGTTCGCATTCCATGTGCTCGATGCCAGTGCCGTGGAGTTGTTGATGGAAACTGTTAATTCACCATTGGATAAATTCCGTTTGACAAGATCTAGATTCCCATCGCCGTCAAAGTCACCGCGAAATGGTCCCGCCACGTTTGGTGCGGATGTCGTTTGAGCTGCTCCAGGGGCTTGCAGCGTGTTGACTCTGTTGCCATCAAAATAGAACACCGGGCCGTTCGCCCAGCTCGGTGCAGACGCTGGAGTCGTATGTGGTCCCACATCAATTCGATAAAGACCAGGGGCGAGACCCGCATGGACCGCATACGAATTTCGAGTCGCCGAACTTGACGCGACGAAATACTGTTCTCGAAGTACTTCCGCTTGTGGTTGCTCGACACGCATAATACGAATATCGGCGAGGCCTGACTGGGTGCTGTCCCATTCGACGACAGGTGCCTGAGATTGATTTGAGAGAGAAATATGCAGCAAGTCTGGTATCGGAAGGTTCAATTGAGCGGGAATGATGAATGGAATTGCCGCAGACCAGTTACCAAATAGAGCTCCGGAAGAATCCCGTGAGATATACCAATAGACGTATGAACCAGCTTCCAGCGGAGCATGATGCACATAACTGTTCGCCGGCACGTTCACACTCGGGAAGCACTGCGCCGTTTCAGTGCCGGGAATGGACAAATCCTGTTTGGCAACCCAAAGGTCATACGACGCTGCTCCCGATATACTTGGCCATGTGAATTGTGGTGCCTGATTCTGGGTAGTTCCCGTCGGACCAGCAGCAACGATAAAGTCAGCAGACGAACCGGAAATAATCAGATTGTTCGCAAGAGTTGCCTCGACCCAGCCATAATAAGTTCCTGCGGCAAGGGACACATCATGCGCATAAAATGATCGCGTCAGCCCGACCTTATCGACGACAGCCACCTGCGATGCGGCTATGGTCTTGTCGATAATCTTGACGCGATAAGAAACGGCAGTGGCATATGCAGTCCACTCAATCCGAGGCAGCCGCACGTCGGAGCCTGTGCTCAGCACGACGGAAATTGCAGGGGTCTTTGATACTAGGAACTGCGCAGCATTGGACCACACTCCCACTTTGCCATCTGAGTAGACCGGTCTCACCCATGTCTTGTATGTGGCTCCCGCAGCGAATCGATTATCCAGACTAAAGAATTCCCCTTGACGGAATTCGCGAGCCAATGAGGGTTGGGCTGTGAAACTCCCTGTCGCCATACGATCAATCCATACATCGTACCGTGTCGCACCGTTGACGCGCGCCCATAACACCTGTGATCCGCTGGCTCCCTGAACAAAGGTCGGTGGCGTCGGTTTGTAAGTTGTCGAAGTGACCTGGAAGTTGCCAGTTATCACAGACTGAAGTGCAACAGACGCATTCAATGTGTCAAATGATTTGATTGTCACGTTGTAGGTGCCCAACGGCAGAAGCGGCGGCGAGAAGCTTGTGACTCTTGTTCGCTCCTGGAACACAATGGTTCCTGCAGTGGACTTAAGTGTAATCTCGTAGGTGTCGGCCCAACCAACGGCATTCCATACGATCGCCGAAACTCCGTTCACTTGTGCGCCTACAGGACTGGCTGAAATCTGTGGCCGATACGATGTCGATGATATAGTGAACGGTAATGCCACGCTCCACGCAAGCGGCTGGTCTGTTGCATCATATCCCCGCACTCGGGTGCTGTAGTTGCCAGCGGCCAGAAATCCACTTCGGTATTCCGTTCCGGCCACTGATGCTGTGGTTGTTGCCGTCCCCGAAATCTCGACGTCATAGCGGACTGCTGTCGGAACGGGACTCCACGACAGGAATGAACCTTGTCCAATGGTTATCGAAGTACTGTTCCAGACAGGGATAAATGAGTCTAAGCCAACGACAGAAAAGTCCATCGGGGCCGACCAGATGTTCGGTGGCCCATTCAGATCACCCACCCAGACGCGGTAATCACCAGTCGCCAGATTTCCTTCGTAAACTCCACCCTGCACTGACCTTGGTGCCAAGTCGGCAATCTGCAGATATTGGGCGGGTGTGCCGGACTTCTTTCCTATCCAAACATAATACGAATTGACACCGGGCAGTACCGTCCACGACAAAGAAACAGCCGAGCTGACAACTGGAGAATTCGGAGTATTGTACCCGACCAGTCGCTGACCAGAAATTCGCAATAGTTGAGGCGTTACCTGTGAGATAACAAACGTATTTGTTGTCTGCGTGGAAACACTTCCGTCCAGGCCACGCGATACAAGCGAGACGGAATACGATCCGGCCGGGAGTGGCTCGGTGATCTTATACGTTTCCAATTCGCCCGGTGTGGAAGCGGCGGACAATGCCGTTTCGTACAAGACATTCTCCGCACCACCGCCAGCAATTCCGGTTCTGGTGACAGTCATGTCGAAACTCGCCGCTGGACTTTGTTGCGGCTGTACCCACTGAACGGTCACTGCGGCAGCTGTGGTTCCGCTATTGACCAGCAATGACACTGGCGGCTGCACAAGCAACTGCCGCTCCTCAAGGGTCTCGCAACTGTGTGAATAATCACTTCGATGCCGGAATTGCCTTCGATGCGATGCACGCACAAGGGACTTGCTGAACCGCAAAACGTTTCGAAGGCCCGCAAGAAATTCGCTTGACGTCTGTGCCATATGCAAACGCTCACATGAAAGGACTCAGCCTGATCATTCCATTGGCACATTCAAAGCACCCAGCGTTCCCAACTGGACTCGAATTTCAAAATTATCAATCGCCCCGGAACTTACAAGGAATCAAGCCAGCGTAAATAAGCTAATTCGGCGCTATTTAAAGAAATTGACAGAGACGAGTAGGGGCACTATACCCATATGCCCCAAAATGTTTTTACCAATACACCGCCGATCCTCAACAAAGTCCGTCACTATCCAGCCAGTGTCATCAATCGTTGTTCAAGTTCATCGATGAGTTCGCCAAAGGTGCGACCGGTGCAGGAAGTGGGAAGTTCGAGGGCTTCGCCTCTTGTTACCAAGTCGTTGACTTTGCGTTCTGCTGCGACGACTGTGCTATGGTCTCGACCGCCGAAGTACATGCCGATCTCGCGGTACGCGGACTTTGTCATCCGACGCGACAGAAACATGGCCACCGCACGGGGCAGGGCAATGGCTTTTCTTCGGGACGCTGAACGAAGATCGGCAGCTGTCACGCCGAACGCATCGCACACGATTTTTTCAACATCACTGATTCGCACTAGGCGTCGGCATTCGTCTGCCATCTCGCCCAGAACTTCACGGGCGACGGTGAGCGAAATACGGCGCCCAGTCAAGGCAAACTGGCCTTCCAGTTGGTTGATTGCACCCTGGAGTTCGCGTGTGTTGCGGCGACAGCGGCGGACGATGTAATCGAGCGCCTCATCCGAAAACGCAGCCTTCGTTCCCAGCACCATTGATCGCACAAGTTTGTGCCGCGTCTTTTCATCTGGTGCTTCAACGCGACAAACCAATCCGCTGACGAATCGAGTTGTCAATTCTTGACGATGTTTGGTAAGCATTCTCGGATGCCGGTCGGACGACACGACAACCTGACCGCCGTGTTCGATCACCTGTACGATCGTGTGCAGGAATTCTTCCTGGGTCGCACGCTTGTTGTCCAGAAACTCGATGTTGTCGATCAGCAGTACATCGACGTTGCGAAACCGTTGCCGAAATGACGGGACCGTACGAGATGTCAGCGCGGATGTGAAATAGTTGGTAAAGGCTTCACTGGTAAGGTAAATAACGTTCTTTGTCTGATGCTGGCGACGTGCTTCCGTATAAATGGCTTCCAGCAAGTGTGTCTTGCCGGTCCCCGTTCCGCCGTGAATGAACAGCGGATTGTAGCGTTCGCCCGGCGAGGCTGAGACTTGTCGTGCGGCAAGTGATGCAAGGTCGTTGCATTCGCCCGACACAAACGAATCGAAACTGCGGAACTTACGGCGGTTTTTCGGCAGCGTTAATGATCCCGGACGATCCAATTCAGACGACGGCTGCGAAGGAGTGTTCGTGCGTTTTCGAGTCGATGATGAACCAGTCGCTCCAATTGCTAAGTCCCCGTTCTTCTGATTTGCAGCAGGGGTTTCAACGCTTGGCGTGGATTCACTTGCGAACGCAGTCGCTGACTCCACCAGCAGCAATTCATCCACTTCCAACTGACAGGATGCAGACGGCCCCAGCACAAGCTGAGCTGCTCGGTTCAGTGCGGAACGGAATCGGCGAAGTAGCCAGTTGAGGATAAACGGATTGGCGACGTATACGACGAAGCGGTCACCGGAGACTTCAAAGCGAGTTCGTTCATGGAACCAGTGTTGAAAGTTCTGTTCACCTATGTCGTCGCGAAGCGAAGCGAGAAGTGCGGTCACAGAATCGTATTTGCGGTGTTCGACTGCTTCCGTCAGATTATCGTCATAAGCCTTGTCCGAATCTGGCTGCGCAGGGGCCAGCTTGATGGTAGAAGTTGGAATGTCGTCGTGACTCTCGGGCTGCGCCATGCGCCCCTCCCTCTTCACCAGCGCGCAGCTCCGCCACAGACAAGTACGGTGTCTTTAGCGAAAGCACGCGGCTTGCGCAGGCACTCCATCGCTCGTCGCCACTGGGGCAGGGCGGTGCTTACAGACTGGCTTGTAGTAACAGGTTTGTTCACGGACGATTGCAGAATTCGTCCGCAAGTACTCACTCACTCAACGGGCGGCGATGTTAACCGCGCGTGACGAAGTGTCAAACGACGTTGGCAGAATTTTGATCACGTATTTCGACTTCAAAACGCTAAGTGATTATGGCCCAACACTCTGCGCATACAGAATCCCTGATCGAACTATTTTTGATCAAACGAACGCTTTTCGTTTGACACATTTTTGTGGGAAAATCAGTTTTTGGTGACGACCGCCCCGGGGCAGTCAGGCGGCGTCAGCCCACCCGGCCTGATCACGGCGTCACGTTGATTGAACTCACATCCCGCCCTTGTTCAAGGATCTTCGATTTATCATTGTCCTGTTCATGAGGCGATGTCCAAGGCGTTCACATCAAGCTGCTTGCGGCGATCTGTGCAGAAACGCAGTGGTTTTGCGTTCTGTGGCGATTCGATATACTTATCGGAACTCAGGTTAAAGGAGTATCGCGGAATGATGTCCAGTTACCGAAGACGAATGTTTGTTGTCGCGAGTGCCACGTTGGTTTTGTGCGCCATGATCGCACCCGCGCTGGCGCAATCGCAGCGTGTTGATGAAATGCGTTACGACATGGTGACGGCTCACATCGAAGCTGAAGGCATTACCAACAAAGCGGTGCTTAACGCCATGCGCGCGGTGCCGCGGCACGAATTTGTACCGTCCGCACAAAAGGCACGAGCTTACGAAGATCTGGCACTGCCGATCGGACATCAGCAAACCATATCACCTCCATATATAGTCGCCTACATGACCAATGAGCTTGATCCGCAAGCAAATGATCGTGTTTTGGAAATCGGCACGGGAAGTGGTTACCAAGCATCAATTCTGGCACAGATTGTCAAAGACGTCTATACGATCGAAATCGTATCGCCGCTCTCGAAGCAGGCGGAAAAGCGAATGAAGGACCTAGGCTACACGAACGTGCATTGCCTCGACGGTGATGGTTTCAAAGGCTGGCCGGAGCAAGCTCCCTTCGACAAAATCATAGTGACATGTTCGCCCGAAAACATTCCCCAACCGCTCATCGATCAGCTCAAAGACGGCGGTCGCATGATCATTCCTGTTGGCGAACGTTATCAGCAGTCCTTCCATCTGCTTGTCAAAGAGAACGGGGAACTGAAAGACGAACGGCTGGCATCAACACTCTTCGTTCCGATGACCGGAATATCCGAAGAACGGCGGCGCGTGCAGCCTGCCCCGGACCACCCGCAAGTCGCCAACGGTTCGTTTGATCTCGATGAAAACGAAGACGAAAAACCCGACGGCTGGCACTATCAGCGTCAAACCAGCATGTGTGCCGATTCGCCGATGGACGGCAAGTACTGTCTGCGGTTTGAAAACAATGATTCCGCCCTAATTTCGCAGGCGCTGCAGGGTTCCGCCATTAATGGACGAACCGTGGGAACACTGCACCTGACTTACTGGGTGCGCTGCACCGGCATCGTGCCGGGCAGAGAAATTTCGGAACAGGCGGCTTTAGTGGTACATTTTTACGATAACATTCGTCGGGAAGTCGGCACTGCGGTGCTTGGGAAGTGGCGGGGCAGTTTTGGTTGGCAGAATGCAAAATCGACGGTCGTTGTGCCACCCAGTGCGAAGGAGCTGATCCTTCGCATCGGATTGAATGGTGCTCAAGGCCGGTTGGATCTGGACGATTTGCAAATGACGGCGGTCAAAAGGTAAAGCAGTGATGATCTCTGCGCTCGACCGGGACGAAACTACTTGGTCTTCGACCACGGGTGAAACAATTTATGAGACTAGTGCAATTAGTTTTTCCCGGCGTTATGCCTGGCCTGATACTGTTGTTCGTGGCCTGTCAACCGACATCCGGCGATGACCTGGGCGAAGCTGTTCAGGTTGCCATTCGAAAGGTCGAAGCCTCGATTGTTCGTTTACGTGTAATTGGCGGTGAACAATCCATCGATGGCGATGCTGTACGATCACTTGATACCACCGGGATCGTGATTTCTGAGGATGGCGAAATTCTGACAAGTCAGTTTGCACTGGAAGGAAATCCTGAAGCTGTGCTTATCGAAGACCAATCCGGCAAGCGAACGAATGCGACGATCCTAGCTACGGACAGTGTCCGACGTATCGTGTTGCTAAAGGCAAAGGACGGTCGCTGGACGCCTGCAGTGACCGATCACCGCCATTCTGTCGAGGTTGGGCATTCGGTTGAAGTCGGGCAATGGTCGATCGCGTTGGGGCGATTTTACGCGGCCGAATCAACAAGTGTTTCCGTGGGCATTATCAGCGCTTTGAATCGCATTCATGGGATGGCAATTCAGACCGATGCAAAAGTGTCGCCCGTCAACTACGGGGGACCGCTCGTCACTTTAGATGGCAGAATCGCCGGCATTCTTGTTCCGCTGTCGCCTCGCGGCGGCGGTTCGGTCACTTCGGGAATTGAATGGTACGATTCCGGAATTGGTTTCGCGATACCGCTTAAAGATGCGCTAGCGTCCGCTGAAAAGCTTCGTTCCGGCCAGAATCTGAAGCCGGGCAGAAGCGGCATTCGGCTGGTTTCCGCTGGAGCATTTGATGCAGACGTTGTGATTGATCAAGTCCTACCGGGAGGTCCTGCGGAGCGAGCCGGACTGCTCAAGGGAGATCGGATTCTGGCGATTGATGGTCAGATCGTGGAACGTACCAGCGTTCTGATGGAATCACTCGCAACGTACTATGCAGGAGATTTAGTCACGATGACGATTCAACGCGGCAACGAAAAAATGACAACGACTGTTGAATTGGTGGAATCGCTGCCGCCAGTGTCGCAAGGGTATTTGGGACTGTTGCCCATTCGACTTGCGAATGAGGACAAGGCGTCGGAGGTATCAGCTGATGCGACAGGGAAAGATGTGGCCAAAGACCCCGACAACAACGAAGACCGTGAGGAACCGTCGCTAGATGCCCCTCGTATCAAGCTGCCCGGAAATCTGCAAGAGACCGATGAGGCCGATAAAGATGCTGGTGATTGGGTCCCATTAATTGTTGTCAATGATTCGCCCGCTGCTGCAAAAAACGTCCCGGCGAGAATTGAAGTCCTGTCGCTTAACGCCGCACGTACAACATTGCTCGCTGAGATAGCAGTTGCGGTCGATGAGCTCGTTCCGGGATCCGTGGCCAAGATCGAGTATCGTGTCTCCGGTGAAACAACAACGCAGACGGCAGAGATCACGGCCGCCACTCGACCGGAAACCGTCGTTGCATTGTCCGACGTCGTACTCAAACAGATCCAGAAATCGCGCACCTTATTGGGTGCGAAAAATGCAGTCTCTGTCGATATCGAGAGTGCAGGGGTTTCGGTAGACAAGTCCGAAACGACGCCATCAGCAAATGACGTAGTCCGTCGCGAATTTAACTTTGCTGAACGCGGGCGTTGTGTCGTCCTGTCATCACCGCATTCAAGTCCCGTGATGCCTGGCATGATCATCCTGCTGTCGGCGCATGACACGAGCGAAGAAGAAATCGTGCGTAGCTGGGGTCCTGTGCTGAAGTCCCATTGTCTGACGGTGGCCATTCCGCGGAATGTAGAATCCTCACCGTTGACGTTGGACGATATTCCGCTGGTGATGACAACAACTGGAGCGCCAGTCTCAAGATCCGGAGCCGACCGGGATCGCGTTGTCGTAGTTGCTGATCACTCCCAATCATCACTGGCGTGGCAATGTACATTCGGCGGACCATCGACAATTCGTGGTATCGCGCTGACGGATGGCTGGTTTTCCAGTTCTGAAATTCAGAATGCCGAAGGGTCAGGGCTCTCCGTTCTGTTGCTCAATCAGGCTCAGGGGACTCAGCCGAAGGCGCTGCGCGAGCTATGCCAAAAATCACTGACGGATGCTGGCGTCTGGGCACCGCTTCCAGCGGCGTCCGATGCAACAGACGATATCGACGAGAATCGAGCTGTGAGGTGTATTGCCGACTGGTCACTGCTGATGCGGTCGTTCTGATTTGCCATAAATACGGAGCTTGTCGCTCGGCATTTTCTCGGCAGGTTACTTCAACTATACTTCGCCTGTGATTGGCGGATCAGGCTAGAGGGCTCTGCCGGCACACCTGCCGATACCAGACCTAAGGAGGCAGGGCAGGGCGATTGCAATCCGCCGTCCAGAATCTTTACCTATCCAGCGTCAGGCAGACCAGATGAGCAGTTCAGATATTAATATCTCTTCCTCTCTCGTCCTCATTGCGGACGACATTCAGCAGAACCGTGAATTGCTGGAAGCGTACTTGGCTGATGAAGGCTACGAAATTTTGATGGCATCAGATGGCCAGCAAACGATGCAACTGGTCGATCGGCATCAGCCGGATCTAATTCTGCTGGACATAATGATGCCGCGCATGAGTGGCTATGAGGTCTGCTCACAAATCAAAGGCGATTCGGCTCGCCAAGGAATCCTAGTGCTGATGGTGACAGCTCTGAACGAAGCCGGGGATATTGAAAAAGCCGTTAACGCTGGCTGCGACGACTTTCTCACCAAGCCGGTGAATCGCCTAGAGCTCCGCACGCGTGTGCGTTCACTGTTGAGAGTTCGTCATCTGGCGAACGAACGTGATCGCCTTCTCGCTTACCTTGAAGAAATGGAACACCGCATTCTGCGCGGTGATGGCTAAAAAAATGTCTAACCAAGAAGTTGATCTTTCAACCGTTGTCGAAGCATCTCAGCCGGATAGCGATTTTGTCGAGGTCATCGTGCGCAATCGACGGGCTCAACCGTTCTTCGGTCGCCATCCGTGGGTTTTCGTCGGTGCCGTCGATCGCGTCAATGGGATGAAGTCGGAGGACGTGCCGCCGGGAACGATTGCGAAACTCGTCAATTCCGAGGGGCGTTTCATAGCATGGGGGCTATACAACCCGATCAGTCGCATCGTGGCTCGGCTTTACTCATGGCAACTGGAACGGCCGCTGGATGCAGCGTTCTGGCAGTCGACGATTCATCAGGCCGTCGAATCGCGCCGCGAAATGTTTGATCTCAATTCTCCAAACACAGGTTGTCGACTCGTTTTCAGCGAAGCCGATGGCTTATCCGGATTGACGGTGGATTTCTACGGCGGTTACCTGCTGGTTCAGTTCACGAGTCTGGCTCTGTTCCTGCATCGCAATGCCATCCTGACGGCGCTTCAGACCGAGGTGAATCCAAGAGGAATTTGGCTGCGGACTGAAAAAGGAATGCGTGAAGCTGAAGGTCTGGATGTCGTTGATGGATTGCTGTCGGGACACGAACCTCCGCGACCTTTGTTCATCGGCGAATTCGGTATCAACTACGGCGTCGATGTGCAACAGGGGCAGAAGACCGGATGCTATCTTGATCAGCGTTATAATCGCCTTGCTGCCAGTCGGTATTTGAAAGGAGCGAAAGTACTGGATGCGTTCTGCTTTTCCGGAGGTTTTGGAATCACAGCGTTAAAGCTTGGCGGCGCGGCTTCAGTTCTGGGAATCGATTCATCTGAGTCCGCGTTAGAGCTGGCGAAGGCCAATGCCGAACTTAACGGCGTCGCCGATCGTTGTCAATGGCGACGAGACGATGTGCGGCCCGCGTTGGAGGCGATGGCAGGGCAGGGCACGTTGTTTGACGCCGTGATTCTGGACCCGCCGCGAATGGCACGAACTCGCGGCGGTATGGATCGAGCGATCAACGGCTATGTACGTCTGAATCACCTGGGTCTACAGGTGCTGAAGCCCGGCGGTATTCTTGTCACTTGTAGTTGTTCGGGTCTTGTGAGTCGGGATGAATTTCAAGAAATGCTGGCTGAGGTGGCTCGCCAGACCGGTCGCGACATTCAGGTTTTGGAAAACTGCGGTCAGCCCGCTGATCATCCCGTCCGCGTCACATGTCCCGAAACAGAATACCTGAAAGTACTCATCTGCCGCGTGAGTTGATTACTTCGTACTGAGCAGGTCAGCCAGAACGTTTTCCAGATCTTTCAGTCCCTGAGCGGCATCGACTTCATAATATCCCGCGTGATAGTGAGCTACTTTGCCGTTTGCATTCAGCACAATCCACAGCGGCAGCTGTCCGCGCGTGTCGCGAGGATCACCGAAATTTTTCAGCAGAGTACCATCGTCGTGTCCGATCGGATAACTCAGATTCATAAACTCCGACAGCTTTCGAACTGAACGGCGACCACGTTTGAGATTCTCTTTGTTCTGCAGATCCGGATTGGTACTCACGCCGACGACAGTCAAATTCAACTTTTTTTTCTGGTTGAACAGGAATTCCAGATATCCTGTTTGACCGTAAGGCTCAGAGAGAGGTGTGTCCCGATAGTCCCAGAAATGAAGGATCACTGTTTTCCCTTTGAGATTTCCCGATTCGAGCGTCCCACCATCGAGCAGCGACAGGATGAATTGCGGCGAATCTGAATTCATTAGCTCCGAGGCGCGGTTTGCTGTAGATGCCAACCGTTTCTGTTGTTGGGCAACGTCTGATTTCATTTGCCGCACCAACATTTCAAGCGGCGTACCGGTGGCGAGCGCGGCTAATCGATCCGAAGCAGCTACGACATCTGCAATCTGCCGCGCTGACAGTTCGCTCAAATGGGCGTCGGGACGTCGTTTCAGAGTTGTTTGCAATGCCAGAAGTTCGTTTTGCAGTTCGTCGATCTTGTCGGATGCAGCCTGTTCCAATGATTTGACGGATGATCGCGCAAGCGTCAGTCGAAACTGATCTCCCTGGCCCATGAAAACATCTGCTTCCGCGCGAAGTGTGATGCCGGTTGCTGCATCCGCTGTTAATGTCTGCCGCAGGCCGCGAGGTTCACGGGCTTCCACGATCCATGCCGGGACATTGTTGACCGAGCGTTGTTCGATTGCCGTCATGTGCCAGCCGCCTTGTTCCCATGTCGCATCCGGCTCGACGCCTGTCGGCAATGCCACGACAAACGGAGGCAAACCAATCATATACGCATGACCGTCATAATCATAGACCAGATGCGGCTGGACAGCATCCGCTCCGACTGCAGGGCCGGTGCGACCAAAACTGTCGGACCACGGACATCCATGGCGAGCATCATCGATGACGTGAAAGAAGTGGGTTTCATTCTTCGTCAGCAGCTGCACTTCAAATCGTCGCAGAATATTTCCGTCGTCATCGCCGGGTTGGATGAGCGATCCTGCGAACATAGAGTGTTGGGCGGAATCTGCCGCAGATGCGACTAGAGTCGATGCCGCACAGACCAGTCCCACGACAATTGCGTCACGAACGAACTGGTTGATAGGACGATTGGAGAACTGCAGCGTCATAGAAACGACTTTCAAAAGAACATTTGGAGGGCAGGGTACTATCACATTCGACCATTTTTCACGATGCTGGCACGCCACAAGCCGTTCGGATCCGGAATATGCGCACGACGGGACTATGCCAGATCGTGCCATTATCCACAATTCAGCGACGGATACAGGTAAGCCAGAAATGCTGTCGAACCGAGTCCAGAATTCTCTCCACCGACCTGCCGTAAGTTGGCAGTTTCGACTTCACCCCCCCCCTGTCGCTCCGCGTATACTTTGGAGAGTCGCGGAAAACGCGGCGTTATCTTATCATGGACGGTGGACCGAACAATTTCGGACCGCCGGATACTTTCGTGAACCAGAATCGTGCGGGGGACAGACTCGTGAGCGAAAATAAAAACTTGATCGGTGGCTACGAGCTCAAGAACTGTGTGGCGACCGGTAGTTCCACTCAAATCTGGGAAGTAGCTCAGGTGGGCTCCACCGTGCCCTTTGCCATGAAGTTGCTCCATCCGGAGTCGTTGAAGGATCCAGAGGCAAAGAACGTTTTGAAGCACGAATTCAAAGTTGGGGCATTGTTTGAACATCCGACGTTGGTGCGGTTTCATAAGTTGGAGATGAACCGTGATCACGGCTTCATCATCATGGACTATTTCCGCGCGCCAAGCCTCAAGACACAGATCTCCGCCAATCTTCCGGAAACTCAATCCTGCCTGAAAAAAATTGTGGAAGCGATGTGCCAGGCATTTGTTCACATGAACGAAAAAGGCTGGCTGCACCGTGATATTAAGCCTGACAACGTCCTAGTGAATAAAGCCGGTGAAGTGCGAGTGATAGATTTCTCTCTCGCCACGCGAATCAAGAGTGGGGTGATGAAACTAGTCGCTGGCAAACAGAAGAACATCATGGGCACGCGGACTTATATTGCACCGGAAATTATCCTGAAGAATTCGCCGACCCCGCAGTCAGATATTTATAGCTTGGGCGTTACGATCTATGAAATAGCAACGGGGTCTCCCCCGTTCGCAGGTTTGAATCCCAATGATTTACTGGTGAAGCATCTGAGTGAGTCCCCTGCGCCGCCTTCGACTGTCAATCTCAACGTCACACAGGAACTAGATGCAATCATTCTAAAAATGTTGGCCAAGAAACCTAAAGATCGCCTAGCTGACATGCGGGAAGTTATGTCGCTCGTTAGAAATATTCGCTGCTTCATAGAAGATCCAGCTGACTTATATGCGCGAAAACTTAAGGAAATGAAGGCTAATGATAGTCAAGGGGTCGATAAGCGACTCGACAGCCGTGCGGATGCCGATCGCGTTTCGCGAGGATTGGCGGCACCGGCAAAGCCGAAGAATGGTAAGCGTTTGACGGCACCGATCGGAGAAATGGAAGCCGTGAAAAAAATCGGTGCGAACCCCGCGCCGTCGGCAACGCCTCAACAGGCACCTAGCATGATGCCACAGATGCCGTATGGGATGCCGGGCCAGCCGATGCCCGGCATGATTTATCCCGGCATGATGCCGGGCCAGCCGATGATAATGCCCGGTATGCAGCCTTACCCGGTGCAAATGACTTTTGGACAACAGATGATGCCGACCGGAATGATGCTGGGCCAGGTTCCGATCCAACCGCAATCCACCCAGCAGCCGATGCAACAGCGGTCAGTTCCACAACCGCCAACTCACGCACTAGAAGCCGCCAACCCAGCACCGGCGCCGCTTGTTCAAGTTCCACCAACGCAGAAAACGGTACTTTTGCCGTTGGAGCGACGCATGCCGATTTCCGCAGCGCAGGATTCGGACGTTGATCCGGATCTGGAATTCATGACCGAATTGCCGGATATCACATAATTCTCGAGAGACTATCGCAATTTGCGTAGTCGCCAGCAAACTGCCTGTTCCTCAAAAAGAATGCATTATTCATATGTATACTATTGCTGGCAGTTCGGATTTCTGGCGTTTCGCCCTTATTTTGCACAAAGTGCCTGTGTTTCGCGACCAGATTCATTAGCGGCATTTTCGCGAGCCCGCAAATCCCGTAAAATTTCGAGCCGCTGATTTTGGTGAACCTTGTTTTATCGTTATTCGTGCGAATCCTGCCAAGACGCTTCGCAGGGTTCGTCCTTCTCTCTGTTGCCGTTTTGGGTCAAGTTCATGGCTGCGTTACATCAGTTACCGTTTGAAAAGCCGCTGTACGAATTGGAAGAGCGACTTTTGAAGCTCGAATTGCAGCAGGATCCCACTTCCCCCGAAAAGGAGATCATGCGGCGTATGCGGGTTGAGTTGACTCAAATGACCCGTGAGCGCTACGCGAATCTGGACCCTTGGCAGACCGTTCAGGTCTCTCGCCATCCTGACCGGCCTCAAACGCCTGACTATCTGGAACTGGTTTTTGACGAATTCGTCGAATTGCACGGCGACAAGACGTTTGGCGATGATCGTGCTATCGTGACAGGATTTGCGCGGCTTGCAGGCCGGAAAGTGATGCTTGTCGGGCATCAGAAAGGTCGCAACCTGAAAGAACGAAACGAATGCTGTTACGGATGTGCTCATCCCGAAGGCTATCGCAAAGCCATGCAGAAAATGGAAATGGCCAGCCGCTACGGTCTGCCTGTCATTTGCCTGATCGATACACCCGGCGCGTATCCGGGGATTGGCGCAGAAGAACGCGGTCAGGCCTACAACATCGCCGTCAACCTGCGTGACATGTCGACGCTAAAAGTCCCAATTGTCTGCGTCGTGATCGGCGAAGGCGGTTCCGGCGGTGCTTTGGGGATCGGTATGGGAGACCATGTTGCCATGCTGGAATTCGCATACTATTCAGTGATCAGTCCGGAGGGCTGTGCAGGTATTCTGTGGAAAAGCTCCAAGCACGCCAACAAAGCTGCCAAGGCCCTGCGGTTCACCAGCAAAGATCTGACTCAACTGGGTGTCATCGATGATGTAATCCCGGAGCCGCTTGGCGGTGCCCATAGAGACCACTTCAAGATGGCCACGACCCTGAAGGCTCGATTGATAGAATCGCTCCAGAACCTGGAGAATTTTTCGATCCCGGACTTGCTCGAACGCCGCTACCAACGCTACCGCAGAATCGGCGTCTTTCACGAAGACGGATCAGCCGCTCCAGTGTGATGTCGGCGTAGGGCTGACGAGAGCCGGATTGCCACACTTTCAAGTTTTTTAAGGTCGGGGGCTCGGTGCTCGTAAGTCGCATTTGACCTATGCGACTTGATCAGTGAAATTGAGGTCGGGAGTAACAGAGGCCACGGCGATTTTCCGGCTGCCGCAGTTGTCAAGTTGGCCAGCGATTGACCGCCAATCAATCATGGCGAAATCGCCATCGCAGTCGCGATTCTGGATGAGTGAACATCGCTCGCATGAATCAGTTTGGATTCTCTATCAGTGCATCCCCAACACTTGAGGACCACCCAGCGAAAAACCATGCTTAACGTCCGATAATGTCTGTTATGTTAACTTAATCACCAAGAACACCAGTTTTTTAGGAAAAAATACTGCCGCGCTGGCTTGCATCACGCTGCTTGACCCGTCTCGACATCGATTAATTGCCTGTGTTCCTTAACGTGCTTACTCATCGCATCGCTTGACTCAATCGAGTTCGCAAGTCCCGATCCAGACGGTCCAGCGAGATGTTGGCTCGACTGAGTTGTCGCACAATTCGATCGTCAATTCGAGTGTTCACATCGGTACCGGGATCCGGGTCACTGTTGAGACCCATCGAATCGGCGTGCCAGTCCTGCAGAACCCGCCGTTGAACGTCACTCGGAACCCCCGCGAGATGCTGTTTGGACTTTGCGATAATGTCGTTTCGATGGCTATAAATCCCGGCGATTTCGTCCAGCAATGAGGACTCCTTCTGACCGAGCTGCGTCGAGGTCGATGATACGGCACCGCCCTGCCTGTTTTCGCCAGTCGATCCGCTCAGAAAGTCGGTCAGAATCGCCCCGGCATTCTGTGGCACCGACTCGCTTAACTGGTTCAACAATCGCTGTTTCTCATCTGCTGATGAGTTTCGCAGGATGTCCATCGCCTTTTCGTTCAGACTTTGCCGCAGACTCGTTGGCACCTGACTCAACAGATCTTCCAGTGACGGTTCTCCTTCGCTGAGCGAAGTACCGCCAGTTCCTTTGCCGCCTGTCGATGATCCGCCTCTCAGTCCGTTGGGAAAAAGGCCAGACAGGTCAAAGCCACTTCCGCTGTTCGTTGCGGAGCCGGTCGGAGATGAGTGCGATCCGAAGGTTCCGGCTTCAGAAGGCGTCGCTCCGCTCAATTCATCCGTTTGAGGTTGCAGTGACTTATTGAAGTTGTCGATGACGTTTCGAACGGTCGGGACGGCGTTTTCGGGAAGCAATGGAATCAGGTATCGGGAATTGTGTAGAATGATTGCCGCTGCATAGCCGGAATAAGTCTGGCTCACAATATTCCGCATCGGAGGGGACATAGTGATCGCAAAGAACATGACCGTCATGCAGATGACGACTCCTTTGACGAACCCCAGAATCCCTCCAAGGTGCCTGTCAAAATCGATGATCCTTGCCTTCGCCATCCAACTGCTCAGAATTCCCGCAACAACAAACGACACGCCACACAGTCCGACGTACACCGCGAGCATCGCCAGCCACTGTTTCAACGGCGGATCGACACCAATCATCGGTTCGATCGCAGGAGCTAGGGTGCTGGAAAACTTGAAGCACAACAACAGCGCAACGACCCACGACAGTTGCGAAAGCAACCCGCGCGATGCACCTCTGACAGCGCAGTAGAGCAAAATAGCTAACACGACTATATCGACAATACTGTGCGAGGTCATTGCCTGCCTTCCTGGACCTGTTTAGTACCGGCAAATGCGATTCAGAAGTATAGGAGGGCTGCGGCACTGAGGGAAAGAGCGTTTTCGGGACGTGTGATGATGTGCCTCAACCGTAGGTCTTTCGGCAATTTTTTGCCGGATGATTTCTTGACCTGTTGGCCGAATACTACTTTCGGCTGTCGAGCAACAATGTCACTGGACCGTCGTTGAGCAGGCGGACGTCCATGTGAGCCTGAAAGGTGCCGGTTTCTACGGGAAATCCCAGTCCTTTCAGTTCCGCAGCAACACTTTTGTATAAAGCATTGGCTTTTTCGGGGCGAGCGGCTTCGACAAAACTGGGGCGTCTTCCTTTGCGACAATCGCCGTACAGTGTGAATTGACTCACCAGCAGCACAGAACCGCCGACGTCTGCCAAGGCCAGATTCATCATGCCTTCGGAGTCTTCGAAGACGCGCAAGCCCGCAATCTTGCCGGCGATCCAGATCACTTCCTCCTGTGTATCGTATTCAGCGACTCCCAGCAAAACTAAGAACCCGCGCTGAATTCGGCCCACGACGACGCTGTCTACGGTGACGGACGCTTCGGCCACACGCTGAATCACCGCTCGCACAGCACGACTTTCAAACGGGAACCTTGCAGGGCAGGGCTCAGGTGATCATGGAAGAAAAACAGCTTAACACCCCCGCCAGCGCCGCGGTGGATCGCGAGGAAAATCGATCTACGGACAATCCATCCAGCGAAATCCGGGGTGTCTCGCCCAGCATCAGATCCGCTAGGATCGTTCCGGTTGCGGGTGACATCTGCAATCCCGATCGAAAGTGCCCCGCACCGATAAACACGTTGGAAAATCCTGGCACAGGTCCCAGCAAAGGCAATTCATCCGGAGATCCTGGTCGCAGTCCGGCCCATGTATTCACAACTTCGGCATGCGCGAGTGAAGGCACCAGTGATTTTGCAAAGTCGAGCAATCCAGCGACGCCTTCCGTCGTTGTGTGCTTTGCAAAGCCCGCGTGTTCTTCGGTTGAACCGATCAGGATCAATCCATCACGTCGCGGTACCAGGTAACGTCGGCCTAGTTCAACCACGCATCGAAACGGCTGCGCCGGCAATTGGAGCTGAACGATCTGACCTCGCACGGGTTTGACGGGAATCGAAAACCCAAGAGACAGCATCAGCGACGCTGACCAGGCTCCGACAGAAAAACAGATGCGATCAAAATGCAGCGTGCGTGCATCAACCCGCACTTCTGAAATGCGACCGTCGTTTTGACGGATATCCAGTGCGTGAGCATGTTCCAGAATCTCAACGCCGCGCTGCAGACACGCGGCTTTCAACGCTTTCAGATAACGCGGGTTTCGCACCTGAGCGAAGTCCGGCAGAAAGATCGCATTCTCGAAGCGAGCATCCATGTCTGCCACATGCTGCTGGACTTCATGTGCGGATATGCGTTCGACTCGAATGCCTTCCGCCTGCCATTGCGCGTTGTGCTGGCAAAATTCATCCTGTTGATCATGTGAACAGACTTCGATTGCCCCGCAGATGTGGTAACCGGTATCAATTCCTGTTCTGTCAGCCAGGTCGGCAGCAAACTCCGGCCACAGCGCATGACTGTACGAACGCAGTCGGGCTTCTGGTGTGACGGCACTGGCAGGATTGCCGGGCGGCAACATCCCAGCTCCGGCCCACGACGCTTCGCGTCCCACCAGTTGTCGATCCAGCAACGTGACTGACACGCCGCGTTCCGCCAGCTTCAATGCGGTCGTCAGCCCAACGACACCGGCACCAACAATCAGAATCTCAGAATGGACAGACATCAAGGTTCCATTTATTTCACCAGGGCCATGGGCAGGTTTGGGCTTTGGGGATTCACTTTGACCGTCTGAGCGGCTGGGGAAATGATCAGGTCGATCCCCATTTTACCTGCTCCCAATACAGTAAAGTGTTTCCTTCCGCCCTGCCCCGTCGCCCCTAGCCGCTCGGATAAACAACTGACCGTCCACCGCAGCGAAGGACGCAAACGCAGAATCACCCAGTTGATTTTCGGCGAGCTGTTCATATTTGTCAGGATTTGTTTTGAACGCCCAGGTTGTTCCCGCTTCATTGGTTGCGAAGATGGTGTCTCCGACGATCAGCGGCGATGCCGACACCGGGCCGCTCAGTCGTTGCTTCCACATTTCCTTGCCGGTCTGTGCATTCCAGCAATAGGCGATGCCGTTGTCGGCGAAGGCGTACAGATAACCTTTGTGGACGACCATGGACTGTTCGTAACACTTCACCTTGTTCTTCCAGGCAACTCCCGAGCCGTCGGCTTTCACAGCGACTGTCTCCGGATCCGGATAACCACCGCTGGCGAAGATGAGATCACCTTCCCAAATGCAGGTGCCACACGTTGCCATTGTGAGACACGGCGTGCTCCAGAACGGCTTACCACTTTCTGGATCATACGATGCGATCTTATGGGTTCCGCTTAGCAGCAACTGATCGTGGCCTGCGATGCTTGCAACGATCGGTGATGACCAGTTGAGCATTTTTTCGCGTTGCTGTTCCCATGCAACATTGCCATCGGAGATTTTCAAAGCTTTGAGCCATGCGATGGTGTCGCAATCTCCCGAGATGATCAGTTTGTCCCTATAGATCGTTGGCGATGCGGCATAACCGTATTCATAAGCTTTTGGGCGAAATCCGCCGACCTCTTTTCGCCAAACAATCTTGCCTTTCATATCGAGGGCAACGGCTTCGATTTTCTCGTGATGGCAGAACGTCGCAAACACATGCTTTCCATCTGTCGCGGCGGTTGGCGAGGCGTGTGTGTTCTTGTCGTGAGTTCGTGGAAAACCTCCTTGACTTATCGTTGTCAACCACAGTTGCTTGCCCGATCTACGATCAAACGCGATCACGGCCTGAGTTTGGCCTTGATCATCCGCGCTACACAGCACGATGGTGTTGCCCGTGATGACGGGTGAGGCATGGCCGCGACCAAGAATATCCACCTTCCAGATTACATTTTTTGTTTCGCTCCATTCTGTGGGAACGCCCTGCTCTGCTTCTGCCACATTGTTATGATTCGGCCCGCGCCACTGCGTCCAGTCTTTAGCCTGCGCTGTAGATGACAAAAGCAAGACACAAACCAAACTAGTGAAGAAACGCTTTGGCATCGAAAAACTCCTGAGTTAACAAACGACCGGACCACGGCAGCAAGTGTACCGGAGCGATAATTGTCGCGGCCACAGTGACAACGTCAAGGGATGGGGGAACATTCGATGCCACGGCGGTCAGGCGTGACCGTTTAGCCTATACGCCATCGGCGTGATTACCGCGCATGGTGCGTTCATGGATCAACCAACAGTCAGTGCCTAGCGGAGATGCAATTGGCCGATGCGTTCTTAGTCGGCGAGGGTCATTCGTGATGGACACTGCTCTCACGCCGTTGGCATCTCATCGTACCACACATCTTCGCTGAGGCTTTTGAGAACGGCTCATCCCCCACAAGCTGTTGGTTAAAACACGATATTTCCCAGCGGGAGTGAGTTTCGAGAGTTGTCTCATCTTGTGGAGTATGAATTTTGTGAGCCATGCCTCAGAAGGTTCTCACAATCCAAACTAGTCCTAAACCAAGCGTAGTCTGAACGTGGGAAAGTTGTAGAAAGACGAAAACCTCCGGCTTTTTTCGGTGTTTCTTGAGTATTCACAATCAACGAACATCGGCAAACAGGAGGTTTTCGAGTGAAGCTAAATCTACTGCAAAAGTTATCTCGACGCGAGCGTCGAGTCATGAACTGCGTCGAGTCATGAACAGAATCGACAAAGCAAACTGGAGCGGTCAGTCACCGATGATTTCTCCGCCGGCTATCCAATATGAGCTGGCCGACAGAATTCAGACCATCGGTGCAGGTGGACTCGGAGTGATTCAGCAGATGGTGAAGCAACTCGGTCTCGCCAAGGACATCAATCGCATTTGTCCGATCTTCAAGATGCATCTGCCGTACAGTGAAGCCGATCATGTGCTGAACATTGCCCTCAATCTGCTCGCTGACTTCAGCCCTCTACTCCGCCGTGTATACCTCACAGATCCGTGAGGCCGATCCAACAGACGAGTGTTTTGTTCATTGGTTTGCTCAACCAAACAACGGCAGCACGGGATTGCCGCCGTACAGGCCGTGCGGGCGGCCAGTAAGGTCGTTCAGTGTTGTTGCGGAAGGAACGCCGAGTGCGTGCAGCATTGTGGCGACGAGGTCGCGGGGCGACATGGGATTTTCTGATGGGTGTTTAGCGATTTCGTCGCTGGCGCCGTAAATTGCACCGCCCTTGATTCCGCCGCCAGCCATTAGTCCGCTGTAACAAAATGGATGATGTTCACGGCCTGCACTGCCCTCCGAAATCTGTGGGCGACGACCAAATTCGCCGACCCAGACAACCAGTGTGTCATCGAGCATTCCACGGTCGCGCAGATCAGTCAGTACGACCGCCAGAGCCTGATCGGACGGAGGAATCAGATCGTTCTTCAGTCGATTGAAGTTGTTGCCGTGCGTATCCCAGAAATTCTGCCCATCGTTATGCCAGTTGACTGACACAAACGGAACGCCGTGTTCGAGTAGTCGTCGGGCCATTAATACACACTGGCCGTGGATATTGCGACCGTAGCGGTCTCGGGTGGCAGAATCTTCTGCGTTGAGATCAAACGCCTTGCGAACCTGATTGGAACTCAGCAGACGAAACGCCTGCTCCTGCTGCGACGTCATGCCCAGTGTCGAAAGTTCTGCCATTGCCTGCTGTTGGCGATCGATCGATGCAAGCAACGCGCGACGATGATCAAGTCGAAGCGTGTCCAGCCCATCCAGCAACTCTAGGGCAGGCACAGACCAGTTCGGCTGACTTGGATCGCCTGTGACCAGCATCGGATCGGCAGACGGTCCCAGCCAACCGGCTGACTGTCCCGGAGATTCACCTCCCGGAGCTGCCGGATGAAATGTCTTCCAGGGCATCGTGACGCTTGAAGGCATCCCGGCAGGCGCAACGCGGAACTTCGACAACAGCGACCCAAGCTGTGGGGAATCGTCTCGACTGGGCGGTGCGGCGTCGCTCTTATTGACAGGTGGAAGCTGTCCAGTCATCGCCGTATGCGCACTGCTCAAATGCGCTGGATCGTCATGATTCAAGGAACGGATCACAGTCACCAAATCTGTCAGCGGAGCGAGGTTTCGGAAGTGTTCGCAGATCTGCAGGCCAGACGTCGCGGTTGCGATCGAAGAGAACTCACCTCGCACTTCTTTCGGTGCGTTGGGTTTCGGGTCCAATGTGTCGAGCTGACTTGGGCCACCCCACATAAACAACAGCAGGCAACGTTTTGCTTTTCCAAACCCCGGCACCTGACTTGCCACTGGCACAGAGTCTCTGGCCAGTGTTTGCGAGAGAGCCAGCCCAGAAAACAGTCCCGCAGTTCCAGCAGACAGGACGGCGCGCCGATTTACCCTCGCATGGCGCGAACACAGTCGTTCGGCGGCACGCAGTCGCGCAGCGAA
>CANJQC010000018.1 GCA_947476295.1 Planctomycetaceae bacterium
GGCTTCTCACGCCGAGTAATCAGCTTTGCAAGCCAGTGATGATCAGCACGGGCAAGCACTTGTCCGGCCTTGTACCAGTGCCGCTTGTTGGCATTAACGCTGCCCACGATCACATTGTTTTTAAGGACCACCGCCGCCGCCACGTCCGCTACAGCCGGGCTGACAGTGGAACCTCCTGCCCCCGACGCCCGTCAGGCAGACAACACCCCCTGCGCTAATGCCCCGAATGGAATCGTTGTTTACACAAAGGCAAGGTCCACGTTTCGACGTACCTTTGCAGGACGTTTCGCCAGGATGGCAAGGTCAAACATGAGACCGTGGCCAATATCTCCGATCTGCCGGACGATCTGCTCGCCGTCATCAAGAATCGGCTGGCCACGAGACAACCGCTCGTCGGCGACGGCGGCACGATGACCTTCGAACGCAGCCTGCCGCATGCAAATGTCGCCGCCGTGCTGGGCACGATGCGGAACATCGGACTTGATCAGTTCATTGCAGCAAGGCCGTGTCGTGAGCGGAGCCTCGTGATGGCCATGATTGCTGATCGGATTATTTCGCCAAGGTCGAAACTCAGTTGTTCCGCAGGCATGCTGTCAGTGGACGCCTAGAACCAGCCACCGGTTTGGGAAGCGCCCACCGGGTCTGGCGATGTGCCCACCGGGTTTCAGGATACCGATCAGGTCGTTCAAACTGAGCCCACTCAAATCGCTGAAAGCGATGTGAAGACATGTTCGCCCAGCATTACTGCCCACTCATCGTCGACTCCTGATGACGGCGATGAAATACCGGCGGGTTCACGCAGCGAGTGTGAGCCGTATCGGGACGAGATTGTGCGCAAGCTGGAGCAGGGTCTGACGGCTCAGCGGATCTGGCAGGATCTGATCGATGAGTTTAGTTTCGCCGCGAAGTATCCACACAGCAAAACGAGTGGAGTGTCTCTGGAGTTGATGTTGAGAGCGACTGCACCGCCACGAGATGAGCCAACAACACATCAGGCTGGTGCTGATCGTATTCAGCTTGTGCTGTACGAAGAGCGGCGTTGAACTCGTCGTAATCCAGCCTGGGGTTGATGACTTCGTGCCCATGATCCTTTAGACACGTTGGCTTAACACCACCGGGAACAGAATGCCAGCCGTGGAGGAAGAGGATTTTCAGTCAGTCGATGTGCTTTCGCAAATCGCATTGATCACCTTTCTGTCGATGAATGCGAGTCAGGAGTACCTATTCAGCGATCATGCGATAGAGTTCCGGTCGACGAAAACGGAAAAGGTATTCCGGTTCGCTGCGGGCCCTCAGCAGATCCTCCCGGAGCAGATCATGCACCAGCATGCCGGGTTCGCCGGTGGGCGTATTCCAGGACGCCAGTTGTTCTCCACGAGGTCCGAGAATCATGCCTCCACCAGGAAACCGTTGAGTCGTTCCGGCCAGTTCCACAACCCCCGTATAATTGCTGGCAACTCCATAGACGCCGTTCTCCATACAGCGTGCTGCCAGTGCCATTCTGGACCAGTTTTCCCATCCGGCCACATCACCGGGGGGTGGATCGGCTGCGAACGGAAACAGGACGATTTCGACATTCTGCACAGCCAGCAGTCGAGTCGATTCCGGCATGAGCGCATCGAAACAAATGTTGACGCCGATTCTTCCCAGCCGGGTCTCAACAACTGTCGGAGCTTCCCCGCCGTTATAGAACGGCATTTCAAACATTGGTACATGCATCTTACGAAATCGTCCCAGCAGTCCGTTGCCATCAACCAGGGCCTGCGTGTTGAACATTAGGTTGCCGGCGTCTTCCAGCAAGCCTACGGCAATCAGAAGTCCGTACCGAGCGGCCGTTTGCCGCAGCTTTTCTGTCGCGGGCCCCGGAATCGTCTGAGCCATCATGCGGCCTTGACGCAGAGCAGAACGCAGCCAACTGTCGTGATCGCCGGTGGGATGATTCGGAATAAATCCGGACAGGGAGAGTTCCTGAAACGAAACTAGGTCGACGCCAAGTTCCGCTGCCTGTTGACACCAGTAATCGATCTTTGCCAGATTGTCTTCGATCTGCCCGGGCTTCGTATCGACAGCCACTGCGGCAACTCGTACTCGTTCCTGCATAATGTTTTCTCAAGTTTTAAGTTCGGGATAAGGCGTTGCACAACAATAAACTACCGAATTCAGTCTTGTTGAAGAATTAGAATCGGCCACGTTGGACAGGCTATTCGTGTGCCATTTGTTCGATGGCTCTGAGCACTCTCAGCGGGTGGTCTGTCTGGATGCAGTCGATTCCCAAGGTGATCGCCTTTTGATACTGCTCGACCGTCTCGTTTGGTCCGAGTGCATCCGAGAAGACCTGAATCCCTTTTTGATGGCACATCCCAATCATTTCCTCTGACAGAATGGACCAAGATGCATCGACGCCCCAAGGCTTGATGGCAGCGACCGATTCCAGTTGATCAAGGCGTTTGAGGGGTGGCAGAGTCCGCACACTGGGGTCAAGTCTGCGAATCTTGTCACTGTAGTCCACCGATTGGTAGACCACGTGGCGTTCCTCGAGATGAAACGTGTGAATTGCGGCAACGAGTACGTCGGGAGCGATATCTTTTGCGTCGAGGTAGACCCCTGTCGTGTCGCCGAGCGCTGTGAGTCCGTCGTCGAGCGACGGCACGCATGTCTCACGGAAAGGATTGCCAAACCAGATTCCAGCGGAGAGTTTCGTCATTTCCTCGAACGTCTTTTCCCGGACACTCCCATTCTCTTCGGTCGTCCGGTTGAGCGTGCCGTCGTGAAGGAGAATGTATTTTCCGTCCTGTGTGGTGCGAATATCGATCTCGGCAAAATCAACCCCGAGCCGGGCGGCTTCGCGGATGGCAGGGAGTGTGTTTTCCGGAGCATAGCGATTGGCGCCGCGGTGCGCGGCGATTTTCACAGGGAATGTGCCGAGCCGTCGGCGAGCGTTGAAGAAGAGGAGGCCCGCCGGGGCGTCGGTTTGTATCCAGTCGATGCCCGCATCGATGACCGGACCCCAGACTTCTGGATTGTCCCATTTCTCTCCCAACACTTTAGCCTGAACCTTGATCCCGGCCGCATGGAATCGCTGACACAACTCGGCAGTCACCTCGTCGGCATCGATCTCGACGGCCGCAGGTGCGACATTCTCGACGAATGCGTTGAAAGGCATGGTCATCGGGCGATATTTGGTCATTCCGGGAACTGCCCCGTGCGAAACCATTTTCACTTTTTCCAGAACTTCGGGGCTGTCGTATACGATCACCTGTTGCTCCATGCCGGCAGCGATCACTTCCTCAACTAGGAGCTTGGCGTCGATGTGCTTGCAGTCTAGGTACAAGTTGATCCTGCCCTTCGCGAGGGCGAGCGCTTCGGACAGCGTCATTAGTCGGTTCCCGGAGAATCGCTGCGCGAACCATGAGCCCGCGTCGAGTTTTTTCAGCTCGTCCAGTGTGAGATCGGCAATCCGGCCCTTGCCATCCGTCGTCGCATCGACAGTGTCGTTGTGGATGACGACGTGGCGACCATCCTTCGTCAGGCGCAAATCAATCTCCGCCCATTCGCAGTAGTCTTGGACGCACATCTCGATCGCCGCCGCAGAGTTTTCCGGGGCCGCCATCGCCATTCCGCGGTGGACCATTACCTGAATGTTTCGCGGTGGTTCCACCGGCTGAAAGAAGCGAAAGTTCAGCTGGGCGGACGCCTGCGACGAGCAGAACAGGATCAAAATCTTCGCAATACCAAGCCAGCGTGCCATCAGTGAGACTCCTAGTATGAATATCGATCCTTGGCAATTCACTGCACACCAACCCGCGTGGTGCCGTCGGGGACGACGTACAAGTCCTGCAACTGTTCTTGGCGTGGATTGGCTTCCAGTTCGGCGATCCAGCGACGAAGCTCAAGACCGTATTCGTCGGCCATATCGCTTTTTACCAGTTCGCGCAGAAAGCCGGACGCTCCAATTTCCGACAACTCCGCATCTTCGGCTGTCGTAAAACGTTGTCGAGGATCAGGGTGCAGCAGGCCACGCAGCAAACGAATGAGTGACTCGCTGAACTGGAACTCTTCCAGCGGCAATAATGCCGGAAGGCGTTCCAGAATGTTCAGCTTGGCTTGCATTAACTGGTCGAATTCCATTCCGGCAAACGGACGGGATCCCGACAGCATTTCGATGAGCATATAACCCAGACTGGCGAGGTCCGACTGAGGCGTCGCTCGCTGCCCGGCCAAAATTTCAGGTGCCGCGTATTCCAGCGTACACGGTTGACTCGCAGGCGGACGTCCGACCCAGTAGGCAGAACCGATATCAATGATCTTCACTTGCCCCGTGCGTTTCACCATCACATTCGACGGTTTCAGGTCACAGTGGATAATGCCGCCGCGATGCAACGCTGCGATGCCAATCAGGCACTCACGCAGGATCGCAATCGCCATGCCTGGCTTGAGTCGGCAATCGACTTCGCCGGTTGTGATCACACGTTCAGTAATACTGGCCCAGCGTGTTTCAGTGACGGCTTCGTGAACAATCGCCAGAGTCTCACGTCGCAGAATATGCAGCAGATCGAATCCATCGATCCATTCCATTTCAAGGACATAAATTCCGCTGTCAATCTGAAACGCATGGACAGAGACCAAGTGGTCCACCTGAATCCGCGCAACGATAGCAGAGACTTCCGCCAAGCGGTGCATTTCCTGCTCGTACTTTGGCTGCGACTCAAACGCGGCTGGGGAAAAAAACTTGAGTGCAACCGGGATGCTGAAAGACGCCACACCGCGACGTTCGGCCAGCATCACACATCCCTGACCACCAATCCCCAAACGCTTGATGAACGTCCGTTCCGACGTCCAGTCCAGACCACGGCGTAAAAGCAGCGCCGAATAGAATTGCTGCAGAACGTGGACTTCAGTGGAGTTTGACGAAGCTTTTGACAGGTGGCTTAGAGAAATCACGGTTTCGGGAACTCGGGACATCAGAAGTTGTAGCCCCGGAGTGTACGACAAATGCCTCCGTCCGTCCTCAATTTCTTTCCGCCAAACGCACCGATCCGGTAAATCACTCGAGAACGTTGCAGTCATCCCAGAATCGTTCATGCCGCGCAACTCACGACTCAGAAGAGTCAAGATGCACTGACTGTGTGTTTGTCGAATTTCGAAGGCGATGGGGATTCCACACTGGCAATGGGCGGTGCAAAACTCCTAAACTTCGCAGAGCTGGCATTTTGCGGAACGGAAGGCCTCAGCCATGAATTTGCGTACCACATCGATAAAACGTCCCGACTGTCGCACGGATGCTGAACGAATTCGGGGCATCCGCAGAGCACGCTGGCTGGTGATATCGGCACTTGTGTTGCTTTTGGCGCCAGTCGCAGCCGATGAGCGCGCGCGGCGATCCGGGGCTGGCGCCGAGGAAACAGATGACTTTCCGGTGTTCAACCTTGAACCGCTGCTTCCGCGTGGGGACGTTTCAGAATCAGCACTGCCGCCAGTGAATGACCGTGACAGCGGCGTGATCCCGGGGCTAAGTCGAGATCCTGCCAAGACCGACTCACGGGACGTCGATCCACGTACTCGACCAGGAACCTCCGGGCGATCGGGAACATCAGGCCGTGCTGGTACCACAGGGGACTCAGAATCGCCGGGTTATCTTTCACCCTTTCGCGACGATCCCGCTCCTCCGCGACACGATCGAAGTTTTCCGCTTCGCGACCCGTTCCCACCAGCACCGTCGCGTCGTGATATCGACCGCACGGATCCGACATTGCCTGCCGAAGATGCAATCGTTGCCGAGGGGTTCGACTGGAGCCTGCAGCCTGTGTCTCTGGCGGATCTGGAAGTCGGGCATCCGTGGGCGTTCGAACATTCGAAGCCGAATTTATCCGAAGCGGAAATTGAAGATTACATCCGGCTGATCCGCGCCGTCAAAGACCGTAAGGCTTCGATCGGACTTAATTTGCCGGACGACGTGAATATCGCCAGTGCATGGGAATCGGCCTTTTACCGATTTGCAGAAGCGAGGCGTCAGGCATGGGTGAACGGCAAATTGTTGTTGCAGCCAGGCCGCAGCGGATTGTTGAATCCGTTTGACGGATCGGTCCTCTCAACTGCCGATCGTATCGCTGAACCTGCAAATCTAAAGTCGTATTCATTGACGGCTGACATGCAGTCGCATCCGTCGGATTTTGTAGGGCGCCCCGTCGTGCTGTACGGACTGTTCACGCCGTCAGTCATCAATCAACTGCAGGCAAAGCAGACGCTGGAAGGCCAAAAGAGCGTCTACAAGCTGCAGCGCGGTTTTTTGAGGAACCTCTCCGACACTGCGAATATCGCGCTGGTCGATGCTGAAAGTTACGTCGATTACGATTCGCAGAAAGAAGCGATTGAAGCATGGCCAGTGGAACAGCGCATAAGCTATCCCGTGCTGATTAAGGGTTGGTTCATTAAAACCATGGGCGAACAGCCGCTGGTGTACTGTGACGTCGTGCGAATTCTCACGCCGCGTCCCTATGACGAATACATTTGTGACAACGTTCACAATCGACGACGTGTTTCAGACGACGAAAGTTGGCTGTATTATGAAACTTTGCGCCAGTTGCAGATTACCAGTTCGAAAATTCAGACCGGGATTGCGCTTGCGGATCAGCAGCTGCGAGTCGAAACATTAATGCATGAGGTTCGGGAAAAAGCGACTGCCGATCATACGCTGCTTCAGAATGCTTTGCGGAATGGAACGCTGGCGGACGTTGACTCACAGGACAGCAAGACGTTTCAGACTCGACTGACACGACTCGAACGGCAGCTCGATCAGCGGCTCAATCGATATCGAGAATACCAGCAAAAGCCGGACACGTTTCCTATATTTGTGGACCTCTTTCAGCACCCTGAACGATGGCAGGGCCACCTTGTCACGCTCCGCGGCCATGTGCGTCGAGTCACCTCGCACGAAGGCGATCCCGGTCTGTTCAACGGCCAGCCTTTACACGAGTTGTGGCTGTTTACGGATGATTCACAACACAATCCGACTGTGATTGTGACGCCATCGCTGCCCGATGAATTTCCCCGCAATGCAGATGTCGTGGATTCTGTGACGGTGACGGGATGTCTATTCAAGATGTACGTCTATAAATCTCAGCATGAAAATCGGCTTGCTCCGCTGCTGCTGGCGGGTCGCATTGAGTGGAATCCGACCAGCGATCAGATCCTGAAATTAGCGGACGGAGGAAATTTTGCGCAGGGGTCGCGATTACTGGCAAATGCCAAAGCGAACTCCGGCCGCCCCGTGAGCGATACTATGCTGCTGCTGTTTGGTTTTGTCACGCTGTTGGCCACGATGACAGTTTGGGGGCGAGTCCAGCGGGATCGCCGCGAACACCAGCGACTGATGCGGCTGGTGGACGAGCGACCGGATTTTCGTCAGACTTCGCAGGATATGTATTCCGGACCTTTCGCTGAATCCAGATTTGAGCCCACTCGCGGATGACCTCTTCGGCTGTCGATTCCACCTGCAGTATCGTGCCATTCTCTGCAATCACCGATCGTCCGATCCGGCTTGGTGTGCTGATCAGCGGAGGCGGCACAACGCTGCTCAATTTTCTGGATCAAATCCGCAACGGAAATCTTGCAGCTGAAGTACCACTGGTGATCGCCAGTCAGAAAAAATGCAAAGGCATCGATCGGGCTCGCAGCGCCGGTCTGGAATGCGTTGTGCTTCGCCCTCGCGATTATGCGAACGTACAGGATTTCAGTCAGGCCGTGTTCAGCGAACTTCGCAACGCACGTATCGATCTGGTGACGCTGGCGGGTTTCTTAAGTCTGTTGCACATTCCGAATGATTTCCTGTGGCGGGTGATCAACATTCACCCGTCGCTCATTCCTGCGTTTTGCGGCCATGGATTCTATGGCCATCATGTGCATGAAGCTGCCATACAGCGAGGCGTGAAGATCAGCGGATGCACGGTGCATTTTGCCGACAACGAATACGATCACGGCCCCATCATTCTGCAGCAGCCCGTGAACGTCCCCGACGGCAGCACTGCCGATGAATTGTCGGCTCTGGTATTTGAACAGGAGAAAATCGCCTACCCGGAAGCCATTCGACAACTGGCCTCCGGACATTTGACGATCAGGAATCGGCGAACGTATTTTAGTTGACGTTCCGTCATACCACACTGGATTTTGTAAAGCATTATTTCAATGACAATTTTTGCTGAACACACTTCGCCATGCGTCCTGAAGGGACAATCGTTTCTTTGCTTTGTCGACGAAGACTATGAAGATCTGGAACTCTGGTATCCCAAACATCGTTTGATTGAAGCCGGGGCCGCGTTTGTGGTCGCCGGTCAGGAATCCGGACGGAAGTATGTTGGCAAGAACGGTTATCCGTGTATCTCCGACACAGCGATCTCGGGAATCAATGCATCGAAATTCCATGGCCTGATCTGTGCCGGCGGCTGGATGCCTGACAAATTGCGCCGCGATCCGGAAGTGCTGCGGATCACGCAAGAATTTGCCGCCGCAGGCAAGCTGGTCGCAGCGATTTGTCATGGCGGCTGGATTCCGATTTCAGCCAAAGTTTACGACGGCGTCAAGGTCACCGGATCGCCCGGTATTAAGGATGATCTCATTAACGCCGGTGCGCTGTTTGAAGATACGTCTGTCGTTGTCGATCGCCATTTTGTCAGCAGTCGAAAACCGGATGACCTGCCGGACTTTTGCCGAGGCATCATTCACGTCTGCGCGCCCAGGACCTGCTGAAGGATGTCGATTCCGACAAGTTCGCTCCAACTGGCAGCCATTTGACTGAACACCGGGCCGGGGATCGCCGTGCCGATCTGTTCACCGTTGATGTGACTCACCGGCAAAAGGGTGGCTGCGCTGGACGTCAGAAATGCTTCACTGGCATAGCGAAATTCGCCGAGCGGAACAGGGCGTCGTTCAAATGGGAGGCCCAAAGTCCTCGCAAATTCTTCAACAAGCTGACTGCTCAGGCTGTTCAGCACGCAGGAGTCGGGCGTGATGATGCGGCCGTTGCAGACAAGATGAAAAGCAGATGTACTTGTTTCGGTAATGAACCCTGCGTGATCCGTCAACAGTGCTTTACTTCCGGGTGCCTGTTTAGCGGCCTCCTGATCAGCCAGCCACCAGTGCAGGCGATTGCGAACTTTCAGTGTGACGTCAAAGCACTCACCCGGAATCTGCCGCACGCTTGAAATCCACAGACGCATGCCGTCGCGAAGTTGCGGTTTCCAGGTTTCAAACGGCAACTCAAACGTATGCACGGCGGTTGTCGCCTGAGTCCTTCTGGCGACCTCAGCACCAAGATATGTCGCGTTCGGGCCGGCGGTGGAGAATATCACAAGTCCAAGTTCACGGTCGGCAGAGATCAGCGGAAGGTTGTGAGCGAGCACGCCATCGATGCCGTGCAAAAGTTGCTGTTTGTCGTACTGCTCAGGAAAGCCGATCTTGTGGATTGCATCCAGCAGGCGATCTAGGTGCTGCGAAAGTCGAAAGGGTCTGTGAGCGAACGTGCGAGTCAGCTCCGAGACAGACGCTCCGGCAACGACGCCTAGGTCCCAGACCGGCACTGCCGCGTGTGAGTACGGAATCAATTCACCGTTCATCCATGCGATCGGAGTTGTCATGTGAGTATGTCTCAGCGGGAGGTTAATCGACAAAAGAGCGAACAAATTTTCAGGCGATTTGAGATCCATGCCGGAAATCGACGTTCGTGTCTTCACGCGGCGAACCCGGTTGGGCTATTCTTCAGGTCTGTATTTCAGCCCGAAAAGCCATCAGATGCAAATCGCTCGCCCGAATGCCTGCCTCAACACATCCTGCCCGGGAATAATCTCAATGAAAATCACGTCATCCATTTTGATGTGTCTGCTGGCAGCGACCGCGGGCTTCTATGCGGCCCAGCCAACGCTCAACGCTGTTGAAGACAAATCAGCGATCGACAGGACTCGAGAAGACTTCGAACTCATGCGGCTGTTCGCGGAAGCCTACGAACAGATTGATTTGGGTTACGTCAACGACGTCGATCGTCGCGATTTGGTGGAAGCCGCGATCCAGGGAATGGCGACACATCTTGATCCGTATTCCAGCTACATCGCTCCGCGAAATGTGCGTCAGTTCGATCGGTACATCGATCAGGAATTTGGTGGCATCGGGATTCATGTCAACGGCGGGAGCGGAAAACTGGAAGTCATCAGTACGCTTCCGGGCTCACCTGCGTTCCGCGCAGGATTGAAATCTGGTGATGAGATTGTGGAAGTCGATGGCAAGTCCACGAAAGGTTTGACTCAGGCCGCTCTCACGGAACGGCTGACAGGGCCGTCCGGTCGTCCGGTGGAACTTGGCATTGTGCGGGCAGGTTCGACGACGACAGAACAAGTCACCGTGGTGCGCGAGGTTATTCAGATTCCGACAGTTCTGGGATATCGCAGAAACGCCGATCACACCTGGAACTATATGCTCGATGAAGCGAACACGTTTGGCTATCTGCGAATCACACACTTCACGAAAAACACCCCCGAAGAACTGCAGCGCACCATGGAGGCTCTGGTGGAAGCCGGTGTCAAAGGCATTGTACTGGATCTGCGTTCCAATCCCGGCGGACTGCTGACCGCAGCGATTGAGATTTCGGACATGTTTCTTGAATCAGGCATGATCGTCAGCGTCAAAGGACGCACGGTTCCTGAGCGGACATGGCAGGCGAAGCAGGGACTGACGTTTCCCAACATGCCCATTGCAGTGCTTGTGAATCGTGACAGTGCTTCCGCCAGTGAAGTTCTCGGTGCCGCGTTGCAGGATAACAAGCGGGCGATCATTGTAGGAGAGCGGACGTTCGGGAAGGGCAGCGTGCAGACTGTGCTGCGACTGGAATCCGGCAAGAGCCTGCTCAAGCTGACCACGGCCAGTTACTTTCGGCCCAATGGAGTAAACATCCATCGTACCGCCGACATGAAGCCCGAAGATGACTGGGGTGTAAAGCCGTCGGAAGGCCATGAACACCACATGTCAAAGGAACAATGGCAAAGCTGGCTTACAGCACGCGACGCCATCGACTATGAACGCCCGGAACCTGATGTTGCATTCGAAGATCCTCATCTTACTGACGCTGCAGCATGGCTCACAAAAGAGATCGCGACAACAGAGACTGTGGAGTGAACAAAGATTTCGGGGCGATGACCTTCATTCAATCAATGCGATGATCTGCACCTCCGGTAATTTACCTCGCAAAACGGTTGATCGAAAGGAACTCGATATCAAGCGATGTTCGCCCTTTTTGAAGCAGTTCTGCCGCAGCTTCACCAAGCACACTTGCAAATTTGAACCCGTGCCCTGAAAATCCCGCTGCCACGACCAGCGGCAGGTCTGTGAGTTGATCGAAGAGAAAGTGACCGTCGGGACTCATCGAGTACATGCAGACTGTCGAACGACAGAATGTGGATTCAATATCGACCAGTCGCTTCTCAACAAAACGGCTGACAGGTGCCTCGTCTCCCGCCAGAATACTCCGCTCGAGCGTTGACGGATCTTTGACCGTCTCTCCGCCCGTGTGCTCGCCGGTTTTAATTGTCCGCCCGTCGATACTCGGCAGCCCGTAGAATTGTCCTTCCGGCAGATCCAGAAAAAACATGGGAGCTCGCACCGGATCGGCCCAGACAGAATTTTGGATCGGATACCAGAACAACGTCTTACGACGGACGTGGATCAGTTTTGCATAGTCCTGAAGCAATTGCCCGGTCCATGCACCGCAGGTCAGAATGCCCGCCCCTGCAGAATAGGTGGCTTGATCTGTCTGGACCGACAATTGGCCAGCTGATCCGGAAATTTTTTTCACAGTCTCGCCGCATCGCATTAGAGCCCCGTTGGCTTGTGCGAGATCCAAATGCGCACCTACGCAGCGTTCAACCCGGAGAAATCCAGCAGTCGACTCCACGGTTACCGTATGATCCGGCGGCATGTTGAACATGGGAAAGCGTTTGAAGGCTTCTTCGTGAGTCAGATCTTCCAGCGGAAGATTATGAAGTCGCGCCGACTGTCGCGCCCCCTCAGTCACTTCAGAACCCGGAGGTCCCGACATCAGGAGATCACGGCGTTCGATCAACTTGTGATCTGATTTTTCAGCAAGTTCTTCCCAAAGATCCCAGGCTCGATGCAGCAACGGTACATAATCCGGATGCTCAAAATAGGCTTTGCGAATAACGCGAGTCTCACCGTGCGAACTTCCCTGATCATGCGGCGGATGGAAGCGGTCAATGCCAAGGACCTTTAAGCCGCGTTTGGCCAGATGATACATCGCGGCAGACCCGAATCCGCCACAGCCCATCACAATCACATCGCATTTTTCTGAAGACATTTCATGTCCGATGATATTCAAACTCGCTTTGCGGCGGATTCCACGATCTGGCGGATGAGTTCTTGGTAACTCATGCCGACTTTGGTGGCGATCATGGGGAGGTCAGAATGTTCGGGGTGCAGGCCGGCGAGGGGATTGGCTTCGATGAAGTTGGGACGACCGCTGCCGTCGGACCGCAGATCGATGCGTCCCGCGTCGCGACCGTTCAGTTCACGCCATGAGAGGAGGGCAATGCGTTCCGCTTCTGCGACTTCGGGATCGTTGTCTGATCGTACCAGATCATAGCGGACCAGTTCTTCGCAGCGTTCTTTGTTGATGTACGAGTAGGCACCGGGTTCGGCATCGGACAGGAGTACGATCTCAAGCGTTCCCAAGACTCGTGCGTCGTCGCCTGTTCCAAGAATCCCGACAGTGAATTCTCGACCGCTCAGATAAGTTTCTACCAGCACCGGTTGGCGGAAATTCGCAAGAAGCATTTCGCAGACTTGGCTCAGTTCAGCTGCCGATGAAATGCACGATGCAGGCGAAACGCCTTTGCCTGTGCCTTCGGCAATCGGCTTGGCGAAGAGCGGGAACGGCAGATTGATCTTTGTGAGATCGGCCATGGTTTCGACGACGGCGAACTGCGGAGTCGGCATGCCGCATTTTTCGACAAGCGTCTTCGTCAGTCCTTTGTGCAGGCAAACGGTCATTGTGACCGGGTCACCAAACGTGCAGGGAATGTCATAGGCTTCCAGCAGCGCGGGAACCTGTGCTTCGCGGGCGATTCCACGCAGACCTTCACAGATGTTGAATACCAGATCCCAGCGATCGCCAGCGGCAAGGCGGCTCACGAGTTGCCGCACATGGCCAATCCGATCGGTCTGATGTCCCAGCGACCAAATGGCATTTTCCAGCGAGTCAATCGTGTCCGCGCGATCAAATTCCGCAGTTTCGAGTTCGTCGTAACCTTCGGCAAGATACGCTTCGCGCAGGTCGTAGGTCAGTCCGATTTTCATGCCGCTGCGCTTTCCGTTGCCGCACCCGAGTCTTCTTTCTCCGGCAGTTCAGCGTACAACTGCGCCCGATATCGTTCCGCTTGGTCGCGATCCATTCCCAGCACCTGCAACAGTTGTTGCTGCGGCCGCAGCAGGTCCACCGGACAACCACCGGCCGGTCGCTGTTTGAGTCCCTCGGCATCGTAGTCAAATGGGTAGAGTCGACAAATGAGCGGCCTAACCGTCGCTGCGAGCGTGCATCCCTGCGGGCCGAGAAAATGGCAGTCGCCATTTGACTGCTGTTTGAGGACTCTGCGTGTTCCGTCCGGCTGAAACACATGATGCTGCCAGAACGGATCTTCAACCGTCTGATCATACGACGCATCCTCTGGCGCCCGGTATTCCGTAAAGCGGATGGACGACGAGGCATTCTCGATGCGCCGGACATCTCCCAGCGTCACGTAGATATCCGTCTTTTGACAACACGTCGAATAGTGTCTTGCACAGCGTGTACAAAGAAACTCGTCGGACACAACAACTTCCTGGGGGAATTACGGTTTGAATTATGCCCGAGCTCCGAATTCTGACGAATCCGGCTACACCTCATTTCAGCCCGCGCGAGGTATGAACGATACCTGACATAGCCACTGTACCGGCGGGCTGACGCCACGCCGCTCGCCGATACATTGTGCGATGCAGTTTAAAGCCTGTACTCCAGCAGTTGCTATGTCGCAATCGGGTCCGGATAACGGAACGTCTTGCCCTCGAAGTTTCGAAGCAGCAAGTCGTCACCGTCCCGGCCAACGACGCTATCCACCTGCAGCGGAATTTTTCCGCCACCGCCAGGAGCATCGATCACGAACGTCGGCACCGCGTAGCCTGTTGTGAAACCACGCAGACCCTGGATGATTTCCAGACCCTTTGAAACGGGCGTCCGAAAATGCGACGAACCACTGATTGGATCACACTGATACAGGTAATACGGACGAACGCGCATCAGCAGCAGCTTGTGCATAAGCTCCTTCATGATTTCGACTTCGTCGTTGACACCCTTGAGCAGCACGGTCTGTGAGCCGAGTGGAATACCGACATCGATCAGTCGTTCGCAGGCTTGCTTCGATTCGACTGTGCATTCTTCCGGATGCAGAAAATGGACGCTCATCCAGATCGGATGATACTTTCGCAGCATCGCACACAGTTCCGGCGTGATGCGTTGAGGCAGCACAGCGGGCATTTTTGTGCCGATCCGAATGAACTCGATGTGGGGAATCTGACGCAGGCGTCCGATGATCCAGTCGAGTTTTTCGTCGCTGAGTGCTAGGGGATCACCACCGGAGATCAGCACGTCGCGGACCTGAGTCGCTTCTTCCAAATAATGGAAGATGGCTTCCAGACGTTCCACGTTGGGTTGGATTTCCCCGTGTCCGACGACTCGTGAACGAGTGCAATAGCGGCAGTAGGTCGAACAGAAATCCAGAGGCAGCAGCAGCACGCGATCGGGATAACGATGAACAAGGCCCGGAACCGGACTGTGTCCATCTTCGCCCAGCGGATCATCTGCTTCGCCCGGCGTGCGCACAAATTCGCGAGTTGTCGGGACAACAGTTTTTCGCAGCGCCTGCAAAGGATTTTCGGGATCCAGCAGACTCATGTAGTACGGCGTTATGGCCGTCGGAAGCAGCGTGCCGCCGTCGGAAAGAACATCGCGTTCTTCGGTGGACAGTTCAAGAATTCTTTCGAACTGTTCCAGCGTCTTGATGCGATGCCGAGATTGCCAGCGCCAGTCGTCCCAGTCTTTATCAGTCGCATCCGGATAGAAGCGTTCACGGAACTGGACGGTGAGGGGATTTTCCTTGCGCGGCGGAGTTCCTGCATGATGGGCGGCGTCGAGTCGAACACCGTTGCGATCGGGCAGGGCTGAGGGTGCGGCCACTTTTTTAGCGACGGCATTGCCGTTGGCAGGTCTTTGGCGGGAGGAAGTTGCTGGCAGGGCAGCGTTTCGGACGAGATTCAAAACTGACGATTTGCCAGCGTTATAGGTTTGTGACTTTGATACAGTTCTTTTTTCGACTGTCAGGACACCTAGGCGTCCTGAACTTCCCGGAGGGTCATCATGCTCCGGGCCGACGGATGGAGGTTCTGAACACTCCCCGCCGAACGACGATTCGTCCATTGAGTAAAATCTCCGCGAGTAGCGTCTGGTCGCACGTCGTCACCGTGAATCCTCAGGACGGTTTTTCGTAAAATCCGAGGGAAAACGGGCTGCTGAAAGAAAGTCGCCGGGCTGGAATCCATTTCCTGTTTTGTTTCAGGTCATCTAAAACAAAAGAGAACGGGCTTCGACTGACAAGACATTCTTCCAAACAAGCGAAGTGCGAGGCCGACGCAATAATTGAGAAGTCGGCAGACTCGAGCCAACACCGGCCGACTCCATCCCGGGTTGACGATCAAACAAATTGATAACGAGTCTCTTCCCGGATCGATCGCTCTCTCAGCAAAAGTTCCAGGGGCGAGGGAATGATGCCAACAGGCCGAACCCCTCTGCACCTCCATATGTGTTTTTGGGGGGGACGCTTTGCCCGTCTGATGTACTCGCAACAAGCAACTCGGGAGTCACTTCGACAGGCCGCATGAGTTTCATTGCACCATGCAAATCAACCTCACTGCGCGGCGTTATATCTTTCACAGCTTCCAAATCAATAGATCAGTTGCCGTAGTTTTTCGGAATCCTTAGAAATTTATCAGAATGCTGCCGATAGCCCAATCAATGCGGCGAGCATTGCAGCCAGCCAAAAGACAGCGACGATTCTTTGTTCAGGGACACCGCGAAACACAAAGTGGTTGTGTAAAGGACTGCACAAAAGTACTCGTCGCCGCGTCCGTCGATACCAGCCGACCTGCAGCATGACGCTCATGGTTTCCACGACAAAGACAGCACCGATGATCGCCAGAAACAATTCATTGCCAGTCGCCAGCGCCGCGATGGCCAACAAGCCGCCGATGGCCAGCGAACCGGCGTCTCCCATGAAGACTTTGGCCGGATGCCGATTCCACCACAAAAATCCCAGTGTGCTTCCGGCCAGCGCCGCGCAACTGATCGCGGCGACGGAACGGCCAGCATCATTAACGGCTGTCGCTGTGCCGCCACAGATGGCCACTGCCACGGCGATCGATGCGATCGTCGAGCAGCCGCTGGCCAGTCCATCCAGGCCGTCCGTGAGATTCACCGCATTGGACGAACCGACGATCACAAACGCTGCCCAGGGAATCCAGAACCAGCTAACCTGAACTGTGCCAGCCATCCACGGAATCCCTATCCGCCCCGCGCTACCGTGTTCGGACTTTAACAGGTAAATGCCCACTGCCGCAGCAAATGCAATCACGCATTGAAACGACAGCTTCTGACGAGCTGTCAGGCCCTTCCGTGTCGTACGCAGCTTGATCCAGTCGTCGGACGCGCCGAGCAATGTAAGGGAAAAAATTGTGAGACAGAAAAGCCAGACCAGTGGCGACGACACGTCGGCAAAGCACAGAATTGAAACAACGGCAGTCCCGGTAATCATCACGCCTCCCATCGTGGGAGTGTTCTGTTTCGCAGCGTGCAATTCGTTCAGAAGTCCTGAATCACTGGCGATACGTTCCGTGAAACGCGAGCCAAGCCAACGAATCAACCTCGGCCCGCACGCGAGCGACAGCATCAGAGACAGCATCCCGGCGCAGAATGTGGCTTCAGGAAGCGAAGTCAGAAACAATTTGCCAATGAGCACCGACATCTCCCGTGTAACTCAGTCGATCCGCCGACTGAGAGTTCATTGTCCCAAATCAGCATACACAATTCATGAATCGGCAACTATCTCGTGCGTTGATGGAAACGCCAATCATTAACGGGTAAACTTGATTGCATAGCGGAATTTTTGTCCCGTGAAAACGCACAAGACGCCACCGATGGTTATCGTCATTCCGCTGACGAAAAGTGGCGATGTCCCGCTAACTACCGCAGAAATCAACCTCTAACGCTCACCAACCCTGCCTTCAGGCTGACGCATGTCCGATCCGCTCTGTTTTATGATGGGCCAGTATAAGGCTGTGATTCCTAGCGATCGCCGGTATTCACGACGGCACTTGTGGTTGCAGGAATGTGGTTCGGGGCGCTGTCGTGTGGGCTTTACATCATATTCGGTTCGCTTGCTGCAGGACGTTTATTTTCTGGAATGGTCGATTGATCCGGAGACCAACGTTCGCGATCAGCAGGAAATCGGAGAGATTGAAAGTGCCAAGGCTGTGTCATCGATGTTTCCACCGTGTGCCGGTAAAGTGGTTGGATTTAATCCGCAGTTATTGAACGATCCTTCCGGAATCAATGCCGACAACTACGGTTCCGGATGGCTCTACGAATTCGAACCTGCGGCGAATTCACTTTCTGCGGCGGAATACGTTGAGTTTCTGAACTCCGCTTGGGAAGATGCTCAAAGAACCATCAAAGGGCAGGTCAACGAATCGTGACGCCAGCAATGAAGCGGGCTATTGTTTCCAAAGTCGTTTTTTGAATTTGGTCGTCGTTATGGCAGGCAGTAAAGTCACCGTCGTTATCAGTCAGGGGCAGGGACGTAATCCTGTGCGCCGACAACTGGAAGAAGACCTCGCGACGGTGTTGCTCACTGAACCGGGCGTCGATGTGTCTCTGGTGCCGCATTTGTACGACATGTCCCACGATCACACCGGACTGATCTTCCTGCGATCCGTTCCGGGAAACCTGATTGTTCTGAGCTGGCTCTACGACCGCGCAGCACGCTGGACACTGGATCGCGCAGGCGTACGCGGTCACGAAGGTTTGAGTTTACTCAAGTCGGCAGAAGACGATGTGGAAGAAGTCGATGACGATGAGTCTGCTTCAAAAAACGGCATCGGCAGTGTCAACGTGCCGAACCGGCGAGTCTACGCGATCGATCTGCGCTGTTCTGACAAGGCCGACGATTTTATCCGCGAAGTGCGCAGGGTTGCGGGCGAAAACACAGTCCAGACCGTCGAACTGATGAGCTGGATCGGAGGGACTCCGAAACCCGAGCAACTGCAGCGTTATCTGCAGCCTGAACGCATGCTCGAAGCCCGCCGCGCCTTCGACAGCGGCAATGCGACCCTAGAAGACAGAGCATCGCTGCCGGAAGACACAGGTCGCCGCTGGTATCCGGTGATCGATTACAGTCGCTGCACGAACTGCATGGAATGCATCGATTTCTGCCTGTTCGGAGTTTACGGCGTCGATGCGCTGGATCGAATTCTGGTGGAGCAACAGGACAGCTGCAAAAAAGGCTGCCCGGCATGCAGTCGTGTGTGCCCGGAAAACGCCATTATCTTCCCGCAACACAAAACGCCGGCCATTGCCGGAGCCCAAGGCGAAGTCGGTGGACTCAAGATCGACCTGTCAAAATTGTTCGGCGGCGACAGCGGTGAATCCGCGATCGATATGGCGGTCAGGGAACGCGACCGAGAACTCATTCTTGACGGTCGAGTCGCTGTCGGCATGTCAATCGGCATCAAAGAGAAAGTCCGCGATGAGATTGATCAACTGATTGCAGATCTGGATGCTCTGGAATTCTGAGACTAGAATGCGGGGCGTTCCAAGAGCTTTTCGACGACTTTGCGACGGCTGCCGGTCGCTTCGTAGATTTCCACCTGATGTCGTGCGCCACTGGCGGCGGGGAGCGTCAGGACGGATCTTAATTCAGCGAGACAATTGAGTTCAATGGCCGTTGGTGTCAGTCGTGCAGTCAACTCTTCGACAAGTTCCGGCACTGAACGTTGCTGAAAAGTTGTGGAGCTTACGAGCGCGGCATCGGCACCGTACCGAGTTGCCCGCCATTTGTTTTGTTCGACCATCATCGGATGGTATTCTGACAGAAATGTTCCTTCGTCGATCTCATTTGAAATCGTATGCACAAGGCACTGTACCAGGGCCGTAATCGCGAGAACGTGATCTAGGCACGGCGGCACGTCGCAGACTCGCAACTCCACCGTTCCGAAATGATGATGAGGACGAATGTCCCACCAGATTTCACGAATGGAATTGATAAACCCTGTTTCCCGCAGATGCTTGACCAGCCAGACGTATTCGCTCCAGTTTCGCATTTGATACGGCAGACCGGCGGTGGGCAGACCTTCCATGATCTTCGAACGATTCGACTGCAGCCCCGAACTGCGACCTTCCCAGAATGGTGAATTCGCCGACAAGGCCAGCAGCAATGGCACGTAGTGCAGCATACGGTCACAGACCATGACGGCCTTGTCGCCGGAATCGACGCCGATATGCACATGCAGGCCAAATGTGACGAGACGCCGTACGACGTCTTCCATTAACGTGACCAGTCTCGCATAGCGTTCATGATTGGTGATCTTCTGATGCCGCCATGAAGAAAACGGATGCGTTCCGGACCATAACAGCCGGACGCCCATCGGGTGGATGATGGATTCCAGTTGAGTCAGCTTGTCCCGCAGGTCTTCGCCCACTTCGCGCACGTTGCGGCAGATGCGAGTGTTGATCTCGATGTAACACTGCATGAGTTCCGGCTTCACGGAATCTCGCAGATGGCCCGGTAGCGCCGTCAGCACCTGATCGATGGCGCTTGTCAACGCCAGTTCTTTGGCATCGATTAGCTGAAGCTCAATCTCAACGCCGATCGTGGGACTGGTGTTTGGAGTGAATCGCATTATTGACATGGCGATGACTCCGGCCCGATCATCGCAAGCAGAAGTGCCGTGCGAGCCATGATTCTCGCTCCCAGAGCGATTGCGGATTCGTCCACATCAAAGATCGGAGAATGCAGAAGAGGCCAGTCACTACCCGGCCCGGCACAGCCCAGTCGAAATTGTGCTCCGCGAACATGATCGATGTAAACGGCAAAGTCCTCACCACCCATGCTCGGGCGATTGATGAGCACAATGTTTTCGCCGCCAAGGACCTGAATTGCTGCAGCTTCGATCGCCGACATCACTGTTACGTCGTTGATCACAGAACCCAGCGGACTGCGATAGCTCACGTCAATCGTGTTTCCAGTCGCAGCGGCGATTCCCGCGCAGATCTGACGAATACTGTTCAGCACACTGTCTCGCGTTCTGCGGTCGGTGGATCGCAGTGTGCCAGCGATTTCGACCAGATCCGGAATCACATTCGACGCCGTGCCGCCGTGAATTGAACCGACAGAAAAAACCATCGGCGTCAATGAGTCCGCTCGTCGCGGCACAGACTGATACAACGCCGACACAAGAATCGCGGCCGTTCCGATCGGATCGCTGGTATGTTGCGGTCGAGCGGCATGACCACCTTTGCCGCGAATCTCAATCAATACTTCGTCCACCTGAGCCGTCAGCACGCCGTAGCGAATTCCGACTTTGCCTGCCGGGATCGCAGGATCAACATGCAGTCCCAGAATTGCCGTCACGCCGTGCAGCGCACCGTCTTCGACCATCCAGTTTGCTCCCTGAGCAGTCTCTTCCGCTGCCTGGAAAATGAATCGCAGATGAGCAGACGGGACATCCGATTCTGGTAGTCGTCTCGCCAGAGTTGTCATGAGTTCCGCAGCGGCCAGCACAACGGTCATATGAGCGTCGTGGCCGCAGGCATGAGCGACTCCGGGACAACCCGATGCATATTCAATGGACTTGCGATCCTGCATTCTCAAAGCATCGATGTCCGCCCGGATGGCGACAATCGGAGCATCCGCTGACGGTGATCCGATTTTCAGATCCGCAATAATTCCAACTCCGCGTTCGGGGATGTTCGGCACGATGCCAAGCGAGGAGAGTCGATCGGCAATAAACTGCGTGGTCCTGATTTCGTCGCCACTGGGTTCCGGATGCCTGTGCAGGTATCGGCGGTCTGCAATCCAGTCAGAACTACGTTCATCGGCGATCCGATCCAGCAGCAGTTCAAACGGAATAATCCGTTCGACATCTGCCGGAGAAACTCGCCAACCTGCATCTGCCCTTCCCGAGTTCATTAGATTTCCGAATGAAGATATTTCTGCAGCATTTGTGCCTCGACTCTCCGAGGCGAGTCGAGTCGTCCCGCCACGGAGTGACGGGCAACTATGGGTTGCGGGCAGAGCCCGCGTTAAGGAAAAACCGGTATGGTCGCAGCATACCCCCCAAAACCGAAGGGCCACCGGAATCATACCCTCTTGCCAGTGAGTTGAACATTTGTCTGCACGACAAAAGGATGATGACTTCAGCCAGGTCTACGTCAAGCGGCAGTTCGAATTTTCATCTTCGAAACGGTTGTCTCAGGACTGAGCAGGAGAAATTCAGCGAAAACACGGGTTTGCCACCGAAAGATTCGTGGAATTGAGCAGCGTGACAGGCATCGGATTGAACACCCGAACTTGGTTGCTAAGCTGTCACGTTTTTCTCAAACTCATCGCGTAACGGCGATGGCTTGAGGCCAAGTCACCAGGCGCTTTCAGTGACCAGTCATCGCAGTCATGTTTTCAGGCTGCGAAAAGCCACTGTGCCGTTCTTCATGAGATAGACGATCCCTCATGGTTGGTTCTCGTCCTGCAGATTCAGCCTCCGCTGCCACTGAAGTCACTTCGAGTTCTGCCACTGCGGCTCACCAGGAGCGAATCCTGGTCATGGACTTCGGCTCGCAGACCTCGCAACTGATCGCTCGCCGCGTACGTGATCAGAATGTGTTCTGCCAGGTCGTGCGGCATGATCTGACTGCCGACCGAATCAGGGAACTCAATCCCAAAGGAATCATCCTGTCCGGCGGTCCGGCCAGTGTCTATGGTCCTGGCGCACCGACGATCGATTCCGCAATTTATGATCTGAAGATTCCGATCCTGGGCATCTGTTACGGGATGCAGGTCACCTGTCAGACGCTGGGCGGAAAAATCCTGCCTGCCCATGCTCGGGAATTCGGCCGCGCACCGTGTACGCAGTCGGGCAAAGGATCTGCGGCGAATTCCCTGTTTGACGGTATTCCAAAGACATTCAACGCCTGGATGAGTCACGGGGATCAGGTCGAAGTTCTGGCAGGCGACTTTGAAACGATCGCATCCACATCGACATGTCCCAACGCTGCGGTTCGCCACAAATCTCGCGTAATCTATGGACTGCAGTTTCATCCCGAGGTGACTCACACTCAATTCGGTGGTCATCTGCTGGCCAACTTTGTGCTGAAGATCTGCGGCTGCGAAGGTACATGGCGAATCAGTTCGCTCATCGAACAACAAAAGGCACGAATTCGCAAGACCGTGGGCACCGATCAAGTCATCTGCGGGTTGTCCGGTGGCGTAGATTCGTCCGTCGTGGCCGCGCTCATTTCTGAAGCGATCGGCGATCAGTTGTCATGCATCTTTGTGGATAATGGAATGCTGCGAAAGGATGAACGGCAGCAGGTCGAAAAACAGTTTTCTAAGCACTTCAAAACGGATTTACACGTCGTCGATGCCCGTGAGAGATTCCTTGGTGAACTCGCGGGCGTTTCAGAACCGCAGCAAAAACGCAAGATCATCGGCAAAGTCTTTATCGATGTATTTCGCGATGAGGCCAAGTCGATTCCAAATGCGAAGTATCTGGCTCAGGGCACATTGTATCCGGACGTGATTGAATCCGGAGCGAATCCAGACGGCCCGGCGGCAACGATCAAGTCGCATCACAATGTTGGTGGACTGCCGGCGGAACTGGGTTTTGAACTGATCGAACCACTGCGAGACCTGTTTAAGGATGAAGTGCGTCGGATGGGCCTTGAACTTGGACTGCCGGAAGTTATGGTCTGGCGACATCCATTCCCTGGTCCTGGGCTGGCCGTCCGCTGTCTGGGCGAAGTCACTGAAGAGCGTTTGCGTGTGCTCCGTGAAGCCGATGCGATTCTGATTGAAGAACTGCATCTCGCAGGAATCTATCATGACATCCAGCAGGCGTTTGTCGTGTTATTGCCTGTACAATCCGTGGGCGTGATGGGCGACGATCGCACTTACGAAAATGTGGCGGCGATCCGAGCCGTTCAGTCCGAAGATTTTATGACAGCAGACTGGTATCAGTTCCCATACGAGATCCTGGCAAAGATCTCAACGCGGATTATTAATTCTGTCCGAGGCATCAATCGCGTGGTTTATGACGTGAGCTCAAAACCACCAGCAACGATCGAATGGGAGTAATGCAATTAAGACAATACTGCTCATGCGACATGCGAAAGCTGCGGGCGAGAAACCGCACGAATCAGATTTTGAACGTTGTCTGACCGAAGACGGAATCCGCATCGCAGGTGAAACCGCGGCGACTTTGCTCAGCCGCGGTTTTCGCATCGACCGCATCATCGTGTCCGCCGCCGAGCGAACTCGGCAAACGGCCGATCTGGTGGCCGAAGGAATGCAGCTCACAGCAGCTCGGCTGGATCTGGATGAATTGTATCTGGCACCGGCAAAGAAGTTTGAAATGGCAATCTGCGACTGTCCGCTTGAAGATGAATCGTCGGTGCTGATCGTCGGCCACAATCCGGGTATTGCCAAACTCATTTGCGACTGGGCGGACCAAAGTCTGTCGGTTCCCACGGCCACGGTTGCTGTTTTCGAATCCTCGGCCGATACTTGGCACAACGTACGACGGACCAAAGTGCATATTCCGAAACTGGTCTGTTTGCTGCAGCATGGCAAAGTCGCATGGCCGCGCGATGAAACAACCAGTGACCCGGAATTGTCTGAGTAGTCATGATTCCAAACACGCCACCCGCTCCAGAATTTCCTGATGAACTCGTGGCACTGGTGGCGTTGTCGCTCGCATCTGGAATCGGTCCGAAACTGCAGTCCGCGCTTCTGGAACAGTTCGGCACGGCCTGCGATGTACTGTCCCAGCCCAAAGATGTGTTGCTCACAGTGAACGGCATCGGCCCAAAAATGGCAACCTCGATTGTCAATCCGGGTTTGCTCGACGAAGCAGGTCTGTTACTGCTTGAATGCCACGCATTACAGGTTGACGTCCTGGATCAGACGCACCGCGATTACCCGCAGAGACTGCGAGAAATCTGTGATTCGCCGACCGTGTTGTATCGTAAAGGCGTGTTGCTTCCACAGGATGAACTTGCGATTGGCATCGTTGGTTCGCGGCGCTGCACCGCTTACGGTCGCAGGCAGGCCGAACGCATGGCGGCGGCTTTGTCGCGAGCTGGTTTCACAATCGTAAGCGGTCTGGCACGCGGCATCGACGCCGCAGCGCATCGTGGTGCCTTGAAATCCGGAGGCCGCACACTGGCAATTCTGGCCAGCGGTGTGAAGACAATCTATCCGCCCGAACACAAAGAGCTTGCTGAAGAGATTTCACAACAAGGTGCATTGCTGAGCGAAATGCCGCTTGATCAGCGTCCGCTGCCTGGACTGTTCCCGCAGCGTAATCGCATCATCAGTGGAATCTGTCTGGGCGTGATTGTGATCGAAGCCACGCGGAGTTCCGGTGCGTTGTACACAGCGCGACATGCTTTGGAACAGGGTCGGGAAGTCTTCGCACTGCCGGGGCCGGTGGATAGTCTGGCCAGCGCAGGGTGTCATGACCTGATTCGCGATGGCGTGACGCTGGTGCGGAATGTTGATGATGTACTGAGCGAACTTGGTCCACTGCCAGTTCCGTCCACGCAGTCATCGAGCGTCACCATTCATTCCCCACGCGAGCTGATACTCACCGGACAGGAAACCGAAGTACTGAATCATATCAGTTCGCAGCCAACGGGGGTCGATGAGGTACTGCGTGCCTGCAAAATGGAATCCTCTCGAGTCCTTGCGACACTGACCGTGCTGGAAATGCGGCGCCTGATCCGCCGACTACCCGGAAACTCGTACGTTCGTCACGATTGAATACCTAGCAGCGACATCAAACGGACATATCACGAAATTGTTCCTGAACCGGCTCTTAACTCGACGTTAAGGAACGCCTTCGGGAGTTTTCGCACATCGGCTTCTTTCGCTTTGCCGCGAGAATGCACCAACCTGCTGATCGCTGAATTCCAGAAAGGAAAGAAAAATCCGGAAACAACTGATTGCCATATCGACATATTACGATATATTGATTCGCGAGGCAGATATGTCGATAAACATTCACAATGCATGAAGGAGTAGTGTCATGAGCGTTTCTGTGATTTCCCCAAAGCTGCTGCAGGATCGGGTTCAGGCGGGCGAGAAAGTCGATCTGATCGATGTGCGAACTCCTGTGGAGTTCCGCGAAGTCCATGTTTCGTTTGCTCAGAACGTGCCGCTGGACCAGCTGGATTGTGCGAAGGTGACCCGTGAGCGGGCGAATGTTGGTAAACCGCTGTATGTGATCTGTCGGTCGGGCAGCCGGGGCAAGCAGGCGTGTGAAAAAGTCATGGCCGCAGGTTGCACCGATGTCGTCAATGTCGAAGGTGGAACGATGGCCTGGGATCAGGCCGGGCTTCCGGTCGTTCGAGGCAAGAAGGCTGTTTCTCTGGAGCGACAGGTACGAATTGCTGCCGGTGCAATGGCGCTCACAGGAGCTGTGCTGAGCGTCCTGGTACATCCGTACTGGATCGTCCTGTCCGGATTCGTCGGTGCGGGTTTGATGTTTGCCGGAATTACGGACACCTGTGCCATGGGGATGGTTCTCGCCCGGATGCCGTGGAATCAGGTACCGAAGTCGGCAGGTTTGACTTCGAGCTGTGCAACCCCTGAGAGCAAATCGTGCTGCAACTAAGTGATTCCTAGTCGAACTCGGCTCCTGAACGATCCCGTAGAAAACCGAATACTAATCTCAATCAAAAAAGGGAGTTCTGTCATGAGTGTCGTTTATCACAGAACTGCCTGTCGTACGTTCGGGTAAGTTGCACAATGTGTTGCGTCAGTTGCGCGAATTCCCTGTGGGCTCATCACAGCGGAGCGTGGTGCCTGCTTTGAATTACACAACGAAAAGGAACCGCTCTCATGTTACTCAAACAATACTATCTCGGCTGTCTGGCGCATGCTGGTTGATGTTCGCGAAGCGGCAGACTTCGAAGGGGCTTACCTGGCTGGAGCGATTAACATCGGCCTGAAGGGCAAGTACGCGACCTGGGCGGGCTCGATGCTGAGTCACGACACTCCGGTCGTCGTGATCGGTGATGGTGAAAACGAAGAAGAAGCCGTGATGCGTCTGGGACGAATCGGCTTCGACAACGTCGCTGGGTATCTGCAGGACGGCATGCACTCACTGGAGGCTCATCCGGAACACATCCGCAAAGTCGCTCGCATCACCGCAGTTGCTCTGGCAGAACAGACGTCATCGAGTGACAGCCCGTTTGTGCTGGATGTTCGTGCGGAAAAAGAAGCGGGCATTGTGCGACTGGAAGGCAGTTACAACATCCCTCTGACTCATCTGCGGGAACGCATCAGTGAAGTGCCACAAGATCGTCCGGTCGTCGTGCATTGCGAAGGCGGCTACCGATCGGCCATTGCGTGCAGTGTACTGGCTCAGGCTGGCCGAACGAACGTGACCGATCTGGTCGGCGGGATCAAGGCATGGATTGCGACAAAGCTGCCGACTCAGCCGGAGGACAGTGCTGCTGTCCAATCGCTGGTATGCATTCCCATTGAGACGTCGAGCCAGCAGCCAGTGGGCTACGCAAATGACGGCCCGAATTGTCAGCGAGATGCCGCCGGTCAGCTGATTCTCACCAGTCGGTGCGCTCGGTTGCTGCTGCTTGTCGGAGTGGCCTCGGGGATTTTGTCCGGCATGTTCGGTGTTGGTGGTGGATTTATCATCGTTCCCGCCTTGATTCTCTTCAGCAGCATGTCCATGTCTCGAGCGGTCGGCACATCACTGATGGTGATTTCACTGGTCAGTGCGTCTGGTGTCGCATTCCAGCTGTGGGACGGCCAAACGATCGCCAAGGACATCGCAGGATTATTTGTTGTCGGCGGACTCTGCGGGCTCTGGCTGGGTCAATCAGTCAGCCATCGACTTTCGCCTTCGGTACTGCAGCAAGTATTCTCCGCAGCAATTCTTCTGGTAGCTGTGTTTGTCATCCTCAGAAATGTTTCATAGATGCAAAAAACGGAATCGAAGAGAGAAAAGCGGCATCCCTGCCAGGAGGCCATCCCTGGTGAGCCAAGGCCCGTCGCATGTCTTGTTGAGTGAGCAAGCGACCTGATGGGAGTGGGTTGCGTGAGTGAAGAGTGCTTTTCTCTGCTTCGATCCGTTCTGCGTCCAGAGTTGAATGCGGGTTTGAGTGAAAAAAGGGGTCAGGAACTAATAGCCAAATGGCCCAAAGGGTGCTTCGCACTATTGGTTCCTGACCCCTTTTCCCAACTACTGAGTCAACTGCTTGAACAATTCGCCAAAGTCCGGCATCTCCTCGCGAAGCACGTTATTCCATGCTTCGGGATTCCAGATCTCAACACAAATGACCGCACCGACAACAACGACTTCTTTTCCTGCGTCAACACTCAAAAATGATCTGAAACCATCCGGGATCAACAGTCTTGAACGATTCGCCAGTCGCACAGTTTGATGGCGAGTCGATAAAAGACGGCCAAGCCGCTGTACATCACCCCAGCGTTGTTCCATCCGTCCGGAGTCAATTTTTTGACGGAGCAATGTGAGACCACTGTCCAAACGTTGTTGCCATTCGGCCTGCTTCCACAGACTCAGACAACCTGCCCGTTCCTTGGCTATAATCAGGTCGCCGTTCTCGTCGGACACGGCAGACGCCAGCTCTGCAGGCAACATCAGGCGATTGCGATCATCGATCGTTCGCTGAAATTCCCCCGTGAGAAACATGACAAACCCTCGTAGCTGGCCGAATGGCGACGGGACCAGAACCCACCTGATTTTTGCGGTTCTGGCGTAGAGCCACACAGCCTAACGGGCATAAAACCCACTTTCAACTTGTTTTCAAAGATCTCTGCGGGCATTTATCCCACAAATCATGGAAATAGCTTAGGACTGCGAGACTGGGCTGGCAAGGCACCACGTATTCGTTTTTTCCGGATTTGACGAAAACCCTGAGCACGCGATCCAGGGAAGCTGAACCCGCAAAACTTCCCGCCGCATAGTGTTCGCATATCGCGTTGATGCAGGTATTCTGATTTCTCAAGAACGTTTTCAGCGAAATGGCGCTAGCCACAGACAACGATTCCTCCATTTACGAGCCCCCCTCTTGTCTGAAGACCTCCGCAAATATATCCCTTCGATGACTCAGCTTCTGGCTCGCGTGGAAGTCACGTCGCTTATCGAATGGTATGGAACGCAGCTCGTGCGGATGAAACTGGAGCATGCGATCGAACGGCTACGGCAACATCTTGCCAACGGTGGATCGATCGCATTAAAGTCGGACGCCGAAAAACTGGTGATCGGGTGGCTGGTCAGCGACATGGATCGCTGCCTGCTGGGCGCTCCGCGGAAAGTCATCAACGCAACTGGCGTGTTGCTGCACACGGGACTTGGCCGCGCGCCACTGGCCGATGCTGCGCGCCGGGCAGTCATGGATGCGGCGGGCGCGTGTCTGCTGGAAGTGAATCCCGAATCCGGTGATCGTTCGTATCGTGGGTTTCAGGTCGATGATCTGCTGAAGGCCCTCACTGGTTGCGAAGACAGCTTGATCGTCAACAACAATGCCGGTGCCACACTGCTGCTGCTTCAGGGACTCTGTCAGGGCCGCGAAGTTCTGATTTCACGCAGTCAGCTTGTTGAGATCGGTGGATCGTTTCGATTGCCGGAGATTTTTCAGACTGCAGGCGTCGTACTGCGTGAAGTCGGCACAACCAATCGGACTCATCTGCATGACTATGCAACAGCAATCACTGAACGGACTGCAGCGATTCTGCGAGTTCACGCATCGAACTTCCGAATCGTCGGCTTCACCACCGAACCGTCCAGTTTAGAACTCGCGAGACTGGCGCACGCCCGCGGTCTGATAATGTTCGACGACATCGGAAGCGGACAACTGTTTCAGAATCCCGTACTAACCGCATTCGGAGAACCCGACTTTCGCACAAGTATCGAAGACGGTTCGGATCTCGTGCTGGGAAGCGGTGATAAGCTTCTCGGTGGCCCGCAGGCTGGAATCATCCTGGGCCGCTCCCCGTTCATTCAGTCCCTGCGTCGTCACCCGCTCGCACGCTGTCTCCGGATCGACAAAATCAGCCTCGCCGCACTGCACGCCACATTGCTGATTCATGCGCGAGGCACTGCAACAGACGAGTTACCGCTCTACCAAATGCTGCATACCGACACGTCCGAGTTAAATCAACGGGCGGAATCCATTGTCGCACAACTGAATTCACCGTTGGATATGACTTTGCAAATTGTACCCAGCATCGCCGAAGTTGGCGGCGGTTCTTGTGCCGGACATCCCGTCTCCTCTATCGCGATCCTGCTCCGTTCATCAAACACGCCTGCTCAATCCCTCGCCCGAAAACTGCGCATGAGCGTCCCTGCAGTCTGGGGCCGAGTCGATACCGACGCAGTCCTGCTGGACCTTCGCTCCATTCAGCCATGCGACGATCAGCAGCTGTGTCTGACTCTGAAGTCAGCATTGAGCATCAAAGCCTGAATCGCCCATCGCATGGCAGACACGGAGGGCAACGCCGTTAAGTAATTGACAGGGTCAGAGCCAGCGAATAACCCCCTCATCCGGCCTGTCGGCCACCTTCTCCCCCTTGCCAGGGGTAGAAGGGACTTCGATAAGGCCTTAGAAAACGCCACGATAAAATGCTTAACGGCGTTGCACGCAGGGGCGACGCGGTGCGGCGGATCAGCTGTCGTTCAATTTGTCTGTATAACACGCATCCGAGTGGGTATACTGAGGCTGGTAGAATTCGAATTTCAATTAGGTTTCGGAAATGACTACAGTCTCAATCAACGACGCCCGGGTGGATCTCCCGACCGTGCTGGCAGGAGTTCCGCGAGGACTCTGTGATGCCGATTGAGAATCGTTTTTATCATCAACAGTATCCCACCAAACCGGTGATTGGTCCTGTTCTGCGAACGCTGAATGTGGACGAAGCGGGGGAGACGGATTTTTCCAAACTGCACACGGCACTGAAGATCGGGCGTGTCGTTCTGGTCCACGGAACGTTTATGGGTGACGACCCTTTTGGAATTGCCGAGACGCTGAAGTCTGTCGCGAAATCCGTGCCCTGGCTGGCTGGGCAACTGAATCAATCTGCTCGTCGATTATGAACTCAGCGGAGACTTGTCCACGATCGGTCGCCCGATTGAACTGAGTCTGCTCGGCCACGGCGTGGCCACCACCGTACGCTGGCTGCCGACGCATCTGAAGCTGGTGATGGAGGCGATGATGGCATCACAGTAAAAATAAAATCAGCGTCTCGATGAGACGCTGATTGGCTGACTCACAAGTTGATTGCAATCCGACCGAACTCGATTTCCAGTCGGCAGCTCGAACTACTTATCTTTGCGCATCCCAGTGAAATCCAACTCTCCAGAGTTCCCATCGAGGCTGTATTCGAGCGAGCCTTTTATTTTGGCCCCCTGCGGTCGTCCTGTGAACTCAACATGCACCGGCGCACCCTGGTACTCCGAATCCACTTCGAACGTCAACTGGTTGTCTTTGAGCGTCAACTCCCTGGCATCGACGGTCTTGTCGTTGATGGCATAAGTTGCCAGTAAATCTTTTCCCTTCTCAGTGATGGTCAGAATAGGTTCCAGCGTCTCACCGTCGGCCGTTTCAATCTTCAGTTTCCAGGCACCGATGACATCGGCTGCCAGCACGCTCCGCTTCGCTTCCCAGGGAAATTCACGCGAGTCGCCGTCGCCTTTTGCCGTAAAATCGCCATCGACTTTATCTCCATCGATCTTGCCTTGAAATTGGACAGTGATCGTCTGCTCGAGTTCTACTTCCACCTGGAAGGAAACTTCGTTGCCACTTACCTTCCCTTGCTGCACGTTCATTTTTATGCCGCGAGCTTCGAGCGTCCCGGTGAGTTTACCATCCTTGTCAATATCCAGCTTCAACACGTTTTCGATCGAGTCTCCATTGATTTCAAAATTCCACCTCCAGGTTCCGGATGGATCCACCATCGCTTTCTTGTCGTCGGCTTGAACCAGGCTAGCCAGTATGCAGCAAGCCAGGCAGGCAATTGCAGTCGTAATTTGCTTCATCGAAAAAATCTCCAGTTGGGAACGGAACCGTGGTATCACGCGAACGAACAGTAGATCACACCAAGTCTCCGGTGGTCGCACCGCAGAGACCATGCAGGACCGCTGAAGTATGCATCGCGTGGAGCGAAGATTCTACAGCGATCCGCCGCGAATTTGTATCAATTTGTAGCGATCATCGCTCAGCCTCGCGGAGGAATCCTGTCAGCAGTGGCGATGCTCGCAAACAAAAAGCCTGTCGCGTGAGGGAAAGTTGAGAAGGGTTACTGACAGAACCGCTCCACTTTGGCTGGTTGCCCCTGTGCTTCAAACGGGAGTCTTTATTTTCGGAGCTTGCCTGAAGGCCTCAATTCCCGCCTCAGACAGGTTTCGGAGAAACCGATCCTGTCGATTGCTGCGCGAATGCTCATTACACCGAGTCTTACGCACCTGTGGCGATGTGGGGATTCGTTACGATTCATGCGGCATATTCGATTCGAAATCACCAATCGTTACTGCGTTTGTGCTTCGGGCGGGTTGATTTTTACGCATTTGGTCGAACATGACCTAATGTTGCCCTTAGTCATGAGTCGTCGCGATTCTAGGCATCATCGTGAGCGACAACAGGGACTGCGGACTTCGATCACCCAGGGAATTCACACATGGCCAAGATACTGGCAGATTCGCGCTTGCACATACGCGACTGCGGCATTGACGAAACCTCATCTTCTTCACTTCCGGAAGGCTTGTGGGTTCTGTCGCGGAGTGGCGGAGAAAATGGCACCAACCAGCGAGTGAACGTGGCGGGGCATTCGTTTACCATCGGTCGCCTTCCTTCCAGCAATCTGTGTCTGTCGGATACAACTGTGTCCGGTCGTCATGCCGAAATTTTGACGATCAATTGCGACCTCTTTGTACGCGACCTCAACAGCACCAATGGGACGTTGCTGAACGGTCGCAAGCTGCAGAATCTGACCGGACTTCGGTCTGGTGACGTGCTGCATTTCGGCAGTGTGATGTATGCACTGCAATCATCCGCAGACGAATGCATGAGTTCTACAGTAACGGCCGATGCATCTGCCGAGGCGTTCGCTCAGATGCAGTTCGGAAAACTTCTGCGTCGTGCTGCAGTGCGTCCTTACTTCCAGCCGATCATTCGCCTGAGCGATAATGCCCGCGTGGGCTTTGAGGTTCTCACGCGCAGTTACCTGCGGGGACTGGAAACGCCCGATAAAATGTTCCGCGTGGCTGCTGAACGAAACGTTGAAGCTCAGCTTAGTCAGATCTGCCGAGCCGAGGGGCTGCGAATCGCAGAAAGTCTGGGAAACACGCATTTTTATCTGAACACGCATCCAGTTGAGCTAAACGGCACCGGGCTGTTCACATCGCTGGAACAGCTGCGGGATGATTTTCCTGAAGCCCAGATTGTCCTGGAAGTTCACGAAGGAGCCGTCGCTTCCAGTGCTGCGTTGCGGAATGTGCGTCAGGTTACGCAGGACCTGAATATGGGACTGGCCTACGACGATTTTGGAGCCGGACAGGCTCGGCTGAAGGAACTATTTGAAGTTCCGCCCGATGTATTGAAATTCGACCTGAAGTTTGTCCACGGGATTGCATTTAGTCCGCCACAGCATCGTGCCACGATTCAATCACTGATCCGCATCGTACGGGATCTGAACGTTGTGCCACTTGCAGAAGGTGTCGAGACGACTGAAGAAGCTGTCGTCTGTCAGGAACTGGGCTTCGAACTCGCTCAGGGATACCTGTTCGGTCACGCGGAAACCGCATCCCACTGGACCTCTAGGTAAGAATACACAACGATGTTAATGGCACGTCCAACACAGGGAAAGAACGGCGATCCCGCACTGCTCGCGGCATTGCTGGCCGGGGAGAACTTTTGGCCATCAGATCCCGCTTCGTTGCATGAGCTGGGTCTGAATGAACCTTTCGTTGAAGGTCTCATCTGCCGTCTGCTGCGCTCATCGGGAAATCAAACCGGGCGAATGATTGCCAGCGAAGTCAGCATCCCCTTCCGCATGATTGAGGGGTTGATGGAGCGGCTGAAATCACGACGCATGGTGCTGCACTGCGGCAGTGCCAGTTTGAACGACTATATCTTTGGCCTCACTGAAGAAGGCCGTCGCCGCGCAGAAACATCTCACTCCGAATGTGCGTACACAGGCCCGGCACCGGTACCGCTCAGCGATTATGTGATCTCCGTCGAAGCGCAGGCGATCTGCGATCAGCCGATCCGCCGCGAAGAACTAGAAGATGCTTTCTTCAACGTATCGATTTCAGAAGAACTGTTCGATATGATCGGGCCGGCGGTCAACTCCGCCAGCGGCCTTTTTCTGTACGGCGCACCCGGCAACGGAAAATCGACGATCGCTCGCTGCCTGACTCACTGTTTTGGGCAGGAAATCTGGATTCCGTATGCGATCATCGACGGACGAGAAATCATCACGCTGTTTGATCCGGCGTATCACGAGATCGTCGATCAGCCAGACGAAGGACTTCCGTTTGATCGGCGCTGGGTTCGCGTTCGCAGACCCACGGTCATTGTCGGTGGCGAACTGACCCTCGACAGTCTGGAAATTCGGCACGATCCCGTGAGCAACACGAGTGAAGCGCCGCTGCAGATGAAAAGCAACTGCGGATGCTTGCTGATCGACGACTTCGGTCGTCAGCGAGTGTCTCCTGAGCAACTGCTTAACCGCTGGATCGTGCCACTAGAAAACAAGTACGACTATCTCACGCTGCCAACCGGCAAGAAGATTCAGGTTCCATTCCAGCAGCTGATTATTTTCTCCACAAATCTGGACCCTGCTGATCTGGTGGATGAAGCCTTTCTGCGACGTATTCCCTATAGGATTGAAGTCACAGATCCACACGAAGACGAAGTCCATCGACTGTTTCAGATCGCTTCTGAAAAACTTGGCTGCACATACGATCCGGAATCGGTTGAGCACCTGCTGGCCACTTACTATCGCTCCCATAAGCGTCCGATACGACGCTGTCATGCGCGAGATTTGTTACTGCAGGTTCGAAATTTCTGCATGTACCACGGTCTTCCATTCGAAATGCAGCCGGAACATTTCGATCACATTGCAGAATCTTTTTTTACCCGCGTTCCCACTCGTCCCCTGAATGCGGCATTTGAAGAAGCCCTGACAACAGGTCGGTGAAAGAAGTCCTACTATGAGTCACACCGAAGTCAGTTCAACAGCCGTACTTAACGAAGACGAGCCGCGGAATACGTTGTCCGCCGGATTCACTGAAATTGCCGGTTACCGCATGCTGGAACGCATCGGTATGGGCGGTTTTGGAGAAGTCTGGCGCGCCGTGGGCCCGGGCGGTTTTCCTAAAGCCGTCAAAGTTTTGTTTGGACTTCTGAATGGTTTTCAGGCCGATACAGAACTCAAGTCGCTGAACCGCATTCGTGACCTGCGTCATCCATTTCTGCTGAGCATAGAACGTGTGGAAGTCGTAGACGGGCGCGTGATCGTCGTGACCGAACTGGCAGACCGCAGTCTGGATCAACGATTCCGCGAGCTGGTGGCTTCCGGACAACGTGGTGTGTCGCGCGACGAACTGTTGCGTTACCTGCGCGACGCTGCCGATGCTCTGGATTTTATGTCTGAAGAACATGGCCTGCAGCACCTAGACATCAAGCCGGAAAACCTGCTGCTGCAGGGCGTCCATGCAAAGGTCGGTGACTTCGGTCTGACAAAGGCCGTCGGCCATGCGCGACATTCGCAGATCAACGGATTCACGCCGCTGTACGCGCCCCCGGAACTGTTCGAAGGCCGTCCGGATCGGGGCAGTGATCAATACAGTCTGGCCATTGTGTATCAGACAATGCTCACAGGTATTCCGCCGTTCAACGGACGGACAGCCTCGCAGTTGATGGCTCAGCATTTGAAGAGTTCGCCGGATCTGAGCAGTCTGCTGCCGTCTGATCGAGCTGTCGTTGCCCGAGCCCTCTCGAAGAATCCACGCACGCGTTTTGCGGGTTGTCGTCAGTTTATTGACGAACTCACGAAACGCCGTCCGACTAAGTCGCTGAGTACTCGCGTGCCGTCAGAGTCTGTATCAACGATGCAGAATTCGCGAACAACCCTTGCCTTCACGGAAAATATCACCAGCAATCATTCAATGGTGCACGGCACGGCCAGTCGACTGGCCCCTGTCAGGAGTCTGCCGGAGGACACGCAGTTTCGGCCAACGCTGTTCGTCGGGATCGGCGGACTTGGTTGCCAGACGGTCTCGCTGTTGAATCAACGAATCCAGCAGCGTTTCCCGAACGCGACTTTGCCGGCAATTCAGTTTTTGTGCATCGATACCGACCGCGAGGCGATGTCGGATCTCAAGCAGCGGAGTTCCGGAGATTACCGGGCGGTCACCACCGTTTCGGCCCCGCTGCGCACGACTCAGGATTATCGCAAGGAGTCGTCTCAGCATCTGACGTGGCTTGCTCGCCGCTGGCTGTTCAACATTCCCCGCAGCGGGCGTGTTGAAGGCATGCGACCGCTGGGACGCCTAGCCTTTGTGGATCACGCCGGAGAGATTCGCATCGAACTGAAAAAAAGTCTAATGACACTGGTGAGTTCTGCATCAGCCAGCATATCCGGGTCGGAAACCGCATTGCTGTTCGACACAACCGGCATCGACGTATGTCTCGTTGGTTCAACTTCCGGCGGCACGGCAAGTGGCTGCATGCTGGATCTGGCATGGCTGGTCCGCGAACTTGTGAGCAATGGTCGGATGCCCCCAGTCGGTCTGACGTCTATGCTGCTGCACGGGACCGCTCAAGGTCGTCAACTGGCGGACATGCAGGACGCCAACACGGTCAGCTTCCTTCAGGAACTTCAGCACTTCTCCATCCCAGGCGCCCAACGCCCCGGACTAACGTCTCGCTTCTCTGACTCTGAAATCTCAAAACCGTTCGACGAAACGACGCTGGTGCATTTCGGTGACGACCTGTCGGACCATGACTTTTTCGAAGGTGCGAATCGCACGGCTGAATACCTTGAACTGCGAACGCTGACATCAGCTCGTCGAGAAATGAATGCGTGGCGTAACCCGGAACGAACACGAATTCCCGAAAGCCATGAAGTATCGTTGCGTTCATTCGGGCTCTCAAGGATTAATGCAGATTCCTGGGAAGTCGCGAATCGCGAAGCCGGTCAACTGGCATCCGCAGCGATCAGTCTTTGGACGCAACCATCGGCAGCGGCGGGTGAACCCAACTCACCCGAATGGAAGGCACTGCTCGATCGGCTGGGGATCAGCAGTGAAGCCATGACGCAGGTCATTCCAAATCTGCTTGACAACGATCGCACCAGACGGATGGATGAGTACGCAAACAGCGTCGGGCAGCGATTGTCGCGGGATATTGCAGTGTCGGTCAGGGAACAGGTTTCCGCCATCGTCAGTCAGGACGCAGCTTCATCGACAGCAGGCGATTCCATGGCTGCTGTGACTGGAGAAATCCAAACGGAATTGGCCATTCGATTACCGCTGGATTTGCAGCTGGCTGAATCCTTCCTCAGGCAATTGCTCGACACCCGAATACGATCAGGCCTGATGGACAACGCGATCACGGCCCTGATGCGCCGCACCGATCAGGCACTTGCGACATGTCGCAGTCAGCAGAGCGACCTGCAGAGTGCATTCAATGGATTGCGTGCATCGCATGTAGGCGGAAAACCCGACCAGGCGACGGATGCAGGGCACACAGATCTACGCGGTTTCTGTCGTCAGTATTGTATGCTGTTCACCTGTCAGACGATCTGCCAGACATTGATCGAACACCTGCAGGCAATACTGGCTGCATTGCGAGGCTTACACGAACAACGATCCACGATCCTCCGCGACAGACTGATCGTACTTGCGTCGCAGGTGAACGACGATGCCCCGTGCTCGCCGACAATTCCCGAGCAGATGATTGTGGCCTTTGAAGCGTATCTGCAGACGTCCGGTCGATTTCGAGTCAGTTCGTTTCTTGATCGCGATATCCGCCCGGCTGATGTGGCAACGCTGCGGTCAGAAGCCTCTAACTTCCTGCTGCTGAGTATGTCCCGCGACCCGCAGTTTGCTGACGACCAACGGCTGTTGAAACGTAGTGAAACGTTTCCGGCAAACGCTAGGCCGAGACTTCAGAATGTCGGTGGTGGAAAGCGAGTGCTGGCGGTGATTCCGGATCCGCAGTCGGCTGAGTTCTGGAAGTCGTTGTTGCAGAATGATTTCGGACCATGTGTCTCTGCCTGTTCAACAACGACAGACGACATTTGTGTGGTCTGCGAAACTGAGGGCATCTCAATTCCGGCGGCTGTCGATGCGCTGACTCACATGCGACCTCATGTACTGGAACTCGCGGGGCAACTGCATTCTCGCCACGACGTTCCGTGGTAGGCTGTTGATGACGCTCACCTGCACGGGGCGGAAGAAGCCACGTTTGAGCAACAATTTGCGATTCCAGGCGAGGGGACGAACAGTTCAGATTTGTGTATGATCTCTGCTGCAAGTTCACGTTCTCAGAGTCCCGCATTAACAGGAGTCGGTCTGATGTTGAAGTTTCTGTCGCCAAAGTCCATCGGTGCACTCGCCTTGACAAGTCTGGTGTTGGTCTCGGCCGGATTGTCACGCGCGGATGATATTAAGCCGATCAGATCGCTGCTTGTGCTGGGCGGTTGCTGCCATGACTACAACACTCAGAAAGATCTGCTGGCGAAGGGGATTGGGGAAAGAGCGCATGTGAAGGTAGTCATTGCCTATGACACTGACAAGACGACCGGGCATCTGAACCCTGTCTACGAAAAGGCCGACTGGGCTGAAGGCTTTGACGTGATTATTCACGACGAGTGTTCATCGGATGTCAAGGACCTCGCGATTATCGAAAGGATTCTGGAACCACATCGGCAGGGACTCCCAGCCGTGCTGCTGCATTGCGGTATGCACAGTTACCGGAGCGAAGGTTATCCCAAAGCCGTAACTCCGTGGTTTGAATTCACTGGCCTGCAGTCGACAGGGCACGGTCGGCAGGCTCCGATCAGCATCGGTTTCGTGGCACCAGAACATCCAGTCACACACGGGCTTGCTGACTGGACGACGATTAATGAAGAACTCTACAACAACAGTGAGAACAAACTGCTGGACACTGCGCGTTCCCTGGCCATAGGTCAACAGGAAGGCGCGAAGGACGCTGCCATTGTCTGGACGAACAGTTACCGTGAAAAGACTAAAGTCTTCGCAACGACTCTCGGGCACAACAACGATACCGTTGGCGATGCGCGTTATCTGGACCTTGTCACTCGAGGACTGCTGTGGTCGTGTGGCAAGCTGAATGATACTTACCTAAAGCCTGCGAAGCACTGAGGCACGGTGAAGCGAGCACCCAGCAGCTGGACCTCGTTAACTGCCGGTCTCACAAATCGTGACGTGGTTCGGCCATGCGAAAAGTCAGCAGGCCGCCGCAGGCGATTGTGCCGCTGATGGCGACGAAAGGCACCTGCCAGGGGATGTAGTCGATCACGGCTCCAAGCAGTGGGGAAAGCAGAAACGGAACCGTGTAGCAGATGGTCATGGTACTCAGATACTGCGGGTGTTTTTCTCTGGGAACAAGTTCCAGCGTGTAATTGGCAATGGTCTTCATGGTGACGGGCGTGATACCAAGAAAGACGTACGTGATCCAAAACCATTGACGACCAAATGGAAACCACGGCGAGGCCAGCAGCACGGCGATCAGTGGTGTGAGCGCGGCAAGAAAGGCGGCGATGCGAAGAGCTAGGCGGTTGCCACAGCGATCGGCGATGCTGCCGAAGACGGGACTGAGCACTCCGACGCTGATGTTCTGGGCGATCACCCACCAGACAATGTCCAGATCTGAGGTTCCCAGCATCACCCGGGCCATCGCTTGGTAATGGGGAAACAGCAGCAGCCCTGTCATAAACAGGGTCGCCATCCATGCGGCTCGGCGAAATCGCTGGTCGTAGCGGAACGTACGCCAGGCGCGGACAAACGGAGTCCACCACGGCGATCGAGCGGACCGCGCAGCCGGCTGCTCATCGGGCTGCTCGTGACACAGATTCGCCATCAATCCCGCGATGACGTAGGCTGAACCATTGAACAGAAAGATGTAAACGAAGCCGTCGTGATTTGGCATTTGAACCCAGGGTCGCAGCAGAAAGTAAGCGGCACACACAGCACCTGCTGAACCGATGACGCCTGCAATTCCCAGCAGACGGCCACGACGTGTCGCGCGAATGAGTTTGCCCTGCAAAGTGCCATCGACCAGTTGATTCAGACCCGTCGCCGAGAAAAAGATGAAATACAGGACCAGAAACAATCCGATAAGCCAGGGCTGACGACGATCATTCAGCCACCACCACACGCTGGCCAGTGTTATGAAAGGCATCGCCATCCCCAACGTCGTAAAGATGAGCGCCCTTTTCTTTAGTCGGATGTCCCGAATAAAATCGGCCGCCAGCAGCGGCGGAAGACTTTGTCCCAATCGACTGAGGACCGGCAGAAATCCTCGAGCCCACGCGGCGTTGCCGGAGATGACATCCAGCACATGCGGAATGATCACGCTCTCCGTCTTGAAGATCCACCCAATCCGCATGATGATCAATTGCAAGGCCAAGATGCCAATGTTGGTCGATTCGTGTCGCTCAGAAGACAACTCATCCGGTTCCGCCGGACTGTCGTTCGATGAAGTCATGATGGCACATTAATCCATTGCAGCTCCGGTAGCAGCCGCTGGATATCGGTTTGCAGGTCAGCATTTTGTGCCACGATTGAAGCAACGGCGGCCAGTGCGCTGCGGCATTCGGGGGTTCGGAGGGAGCGGACGGCGACGGCAAGGACGGGGATGAGTTCCGCGGCTCGAGCAGGGCTGTTGAGGATCGCGGTCTGCAGATGCGTGATGGCTTTCAGCTTCGTCCGGCCTCCTCGATCTACGCCCAGAATCACTGCGCACCAGATTGGAGCCAGCACATCGGTTTCTGTTCCCGACAGACTGGTGCGGCGGTGCAGGCATTCAACGGCGCGGAGACGGACATCGTCGAATGGCGTTTCAACCAAGCGGGCCCAGAGAGCAGGATCGTTGTGGCCACGCGAGGCGGGCTGTTCCAGCCAGTCCATGGACGCAGAGCGCGTGGCTTCCGACAGTGCATCGAAGAATTCGATGACATCGTCGGTTTGGTAAAGATCGCTGTCGAGAACTGTCAGAGCCCATGTCGTAATTTTACCGGCCAGAGCTTCGCAGTGAACGCGACTCAATGACGCAAGTTCCGCGACTGACAGCGGCCGTTCGTCATGCCGTGTTGTCAGCAAATCGAAGCCGAACTCCGACACCGAAACCGGGCGGACGGACGAGAGTTGCACCAGTTGCAGCGTGCTGAGTCTTGCGGCAGACACATGTTTCTTCATCGCCGCGCAGATCGCTGGCAACAGAGCATGATCGCACAGATCTAGTAATTCCAGCCATGTCGTCACGGGCAGATTCTCCAGACCTCGATACTGTCCGAACGTGTCAGAAGCAAACTGCTGGACGCGAGGATCTGTGTGAGACATCAGCCGCATCAGCAGCAGGATGTCCATGCGCTGCGTTGAATCACAGTGGTCGCGCTGCAGCAATTCGATGGCCCAGATGCGGGCGAGCGCACTGTCGGCCGTCGTCACAATCTGAAGCAGGTGTTCGGCCGCATTCGGCCGCCGCCAGAGTTCTGGCTGGTATGGCGCGGCGGAAAGTTCGGCAAGCGCACAGCCGGATTGCAGATTCGTGTGCGATGCACCGAACTTGAGCAGGTCACTGTGAAAGTAACACACATGCATCAGCGACCAGTTGTCGATGATGTTTTCACCCGCTGCAAAGTCGTCATCCCGGTATTGAATAATGGCCGTGGTCATTGCCGACAGGTAGGCTTCGGCATCGCGATAACTCAGCCGGCGAAAGTACCGCCAGACTTTGCGCCGCAGATGATTTCGTGTGCGATGACTGAACAGACGATTCGTTTTCCTGTTCAGCCGATCCGGCCGCAGGATCGCGCTTCGACCGATTTCATCCTGAATCGATTTGTTTGGTTTTGCAAATAACTGTTCTTCGCGAACGATCTCCCGCGTCGTTTGGTTCCACCACGGACGAGTGATCCGGACACGTCGGACGAAGCGGTCGCACGCCACCATGATGTGTGCCAGCAGTTCGTGATCACCGGCGGCGTGAAAATGTTTGCACAGTCGTTTGACGACAACTTCGTGGCCCGGCAAATTCAGATCAAGTTGAAAATACCGAATCACCTGAGCTCTGGCCCACGGTCGCGGATCGGTCAGCCAGCGATCCAGAAATCGTAACAAAAACTCCAGGTTGCCGAAACAGACCCATTCGTCCAGAAAGCGGTCGTCTGCGGCGGCGAAGCATTCTTCAAGCATCAGACTGGAAGGTCTGGAGTCCTGTGTGCTCACGGAATAAGCCTCAACGGCAACGAAAAGGGGGTTCAATGCGGTTCCTGCGGTCACGACAGGGGGAATTACAAAGAGGACAGGGCAACAATTCAAGGCTGGCTGGCAATTCAAATTGGTCCTGATGCTTTTCAGAGTTGTGTTGCGTCGTAATACTTCGGGATCAGCCAGTGGAAATCACCGGCGATTTCTGAGCAGCACTTCAGCAGAGGATATCGAAAAATGAGTCAGGGGAAACCCACTGACGTAACGGTCAAAGAGGTTAAAGTCACCTTTGAACCGGTGCAATACCGAACGCCGTTAAAGTTTGGAGGTCGCGTTGTCAGTTCATCATTTCTTATCAACGCGGACGTCACCGTCGAGTCGCGAAACGGCAAACATGCGACCGGTCACGGCAGTATGCCGCTGGGCAATGCTTGGGCGTGGCCTTCTTCGACTCTGGAACCCGATCAGACGGAAAAGCTGATGAAGGCGTTTGCGGAGGAAGTTGTTGACCTCTTCAATTCGTATCCTGGTTATGGCCATCCGCTGGAGATCGAATTCGAAGTTTCCTCGGAGTACGACCATCAGGCGCACAGAGTTCCGGAGGCGATGGGCATTCACGAAACAGTGCCGCCGCTGGCACAGTTGGTTGCTGCCAGTCCCGTCGATGCCGCACTGCATGATGCGTATGGTCGCATGTTGAAGTTGAATAGTTTCAATACGCTGTCGAAGGAATTCTGCAGCACGGACTTGAGCGAGTTTCTGGACGAACAGTTTGCCGGTGAATATCTCGATCAATATACGCTGCGTGAACCTGTGGCTTCGCTGCCGTTGTATCACCTGATTGGTGCATTGGATCCACTGACGGACGCAGAAGTCAAAGATCGTCCCAACGACAAGTTGCCGGTAACGCTGGGCGAATGGATTCAAGCCGATTCATTGACACACCTGAAGATCAAACTGGCCGGTGACCAGCTGGATTGGGACGTCGATCGTGTACTGGCGATCGAAAAAGTGACGGCGACCGTTCAGGCCGCAAGAGGCTGTGCGAAGTGGTACTATTCGTGTGACTTCAATGAAAAGTGTGCGTCCGCAGACTATGTGATTGAATTCCTAAATCGGGTCAAGAAGGCGTCCCGAGCTGCGTTCGAAAGAATTCAGTACATCGAACAGCCGACGAGCCGTTATCTGGATGCTGCGAACGCTCCTCTCATGCACGAAGTCTCTTCAATCAAGCCGGTGGTGATTGATGAGGCATTGATTTCGTACGAGTCACTCTTGCTTGCGCAGGAACAAGGGTATTCAGGTATCGCGTTGAAGGCTTGCAAGGGCCAGTCGGAATCGTTACTGATGGCGGCTGCAGCACAGAAGTTCGGCATGTTTCTGTGTGTTCAGGATCTGACGTGCCCCGGCGCATCATTCCTGCATTCCTGCAGTCTGGCCGCGCGGATTCCCGGTGTGGCGGCGATTGAAGGCAATGCACGACAATACTGCCCAGCGGCGAATGCAAAGTGGGCCCGGAAGATACCGACGGTTTTTACCGTCAAGAACGGTACAATTGACACAAGCCGGCTGGCTGGACCGGGACTGGGGTTTCAATAGAACGAAATTGCGGTTGGCACTGTAAAACAGCAGGCTCGATTCGTGAGGTCGAAGGGTGGGAGACTTTAGGTCTGTAGCGGACCTGTCACCCAATCCGAATGATTTTGCGAACCAGCAACTTTCGGGCATTTGCCGTCTGGAGTTCACTTTTCCTCGACGGCTAGAGTGGTCGATGTGACGACAATCCCTGCTGAAGCTGCTCCGCAGACGATGCGGGAAATAACTGATGGGGTGAGTTTTTCTGATTTGCGATGGCCCGCATGATTCTGGCGGATGGGACGATGATGACTACGCTGCAACGCATTCTCACACTACTTGCGATTCTCATTTCGGGCACGGCTGGCATCGCTGATGATGAGCCTGCTCCTGACCAGTCTGTTGCCGATGAGGTCTCCGTACCGCCGCTCGTCAAGCTCTGGGAAGCTCAGGCCGTCCTGAATGTCGGGCGGGACAAAGTGGCTCATATCGTCAACGACGAAGACGTCGTTTTTGTGCAGTCCACAGCCGGAATTGTCACGGCGCTTAACGCCGAGAGCGGTCGTGAAATGTGGACGGCGCAGGTCGGCCGAACCGATGAAGTTGCGATGCCAGCAACCTCGAACGCCAGCATCGTAATGATTGTCGCAGGTCCAACGTTATACGCACTGAATAAGTTTTCCGGCAAGGAATTGTTTTCCTATCGACTTCCCAATCAGCCGTCTGCCGGGCCTCTGATCACAGAAAGTAGCTTCTTTGTTCCATTGTCAGACGGATCTATCGTTGCGTGTTCGCTAAAGACTCTGCAGTATCTGGAACGCTACCACAAACTTCCGCCCGGCATCGGCCATGCGATTGCCTGGCATTTTTCCACTGGCGAAGTCATCAAGTTCGCGCCTGTGGCTGGATCAAGTCGTGTCGGTTTTGTGACGGATCAGGGGAACATCCATGTCCTAGACATCAGCGGGGTGCAGGCCGGAAGATCAAAGTTTCAGTTCCTGATGCAGAGTCCGGCCACAGCACCCCTTGCGCTGGTCACTCGCGATCAGGAATATATCCTCGCCGCTGCCGCTAACCACCGACTATTCTGCATCGGCATGAATACCAGCGGCAGAATGGAGTGGCAGTTCCCGCTGGGGCATCAAATTTCCGAACCAATCACCGTCATTGGCCAAGATGTGTACATCGTCGGTGACGAAGGCGAACTCATGGGACTGGGACTGAAGTCCGGCCTTCCGCTGCAGACGACCGATGAACAGCAATTCGCCCTGGCCGACGTGAAGGTACTTGTGAGCGTGACCGAAAAGGCCGTTTACGTCATCGATTCCGCCGCACGACTGGTCACGGCGAATCGAAAGACCGGCAAAATCATGACGAAGGAACACTTTCCTGATTTGACCGTGCCGATCCGAAACTCCGTGACCGACCGCGTGTACCTGAGCAGCACGTCCGGGCGCGTTGTGTGCATGAAGGAATCGGGCATTGACTTCCCGATTTACCACCAGAACCCCCAACGCAGCCCGATTATGCCCGAAGTCGCCAACCCCGCCCCTGCGGCCGTTGAGGCAGCAAAGTGAACAACTAGCGGCGCGGTACTTCCGTCATGCAACCGACGGAATTTTCTGATTTCCTTCAGCAACATTTTCTGATTTCACAATGAGTAACTCTCGTCATCAGCGTGCCCTCGTCAGTGTCAGTGATAAAACGGGCTTGGAATTCTTTGTTCGCGGCCTCACAGAACTGGGATTTGAAATTCTCTCCACCGGAGGCACGCGCAAGTTTCTGGAACAGGCTGGCATTCCGGTGATCGACGTGACCAGTTACACGGGATTTCCTGAAATCATGGATGGTCGCGTCAAGACATTACATCCCAAAGTTCACGGCGCAATTCTGGGACGTCCGACACTGGCATCAGATGCCGCAGCCATTGAAGCCCACGGCATTGTTCCGTTCCAATTGGTTGTTGTGAATCTGTATCCGTTTCAGCAGACGGTCGCAAAAACTGACGTGACGTTTGACGAGGCGATTGAAAACATTGATATCGGTGGGCCATCGATGGTGCGTTCGGCGGCCAAGAATCACGCTCATGTGACGATCGTCACACAACCATCACAATACGACGATGTGCTGAATCGTCTCAAACAGAATTCGCTTGATGAAGCCTTTCGACGTGGCTTGGCAGCAGCGGCGTTTGAAATGACAGCGACGTACGATCGAGCCATCAGCAATTATATGGATCAAGTGATAGCAAAAGACGCTGGCGAAGACAGCAGCTTTGGGCCTCGACTATCACTGTCATTCCGTTTGCAGCAGGAACTTCGTTACGGCGAGAATCCACATCAGCGGGCAGCATTTTATGTGGAAGATGCTCCATCACCGACTTCCGTTGCCAGCGCACGACAGCTCAACGGAAAAGAATTGTCGTACAACAATCTTCTGGATCTCGATGCGGCGAAGGCGATTGTGTCCGAGTTCGATCAACCGGCGGCTTGCGTGATCAAGCACAATAATCCCTGCGGTTGTGCCGTTAGCAATTCCCTGGCGATCGCTTTCGACAAGGCGTATGAGGGCGATCCCATCAGTGCATTTGGGGCGATCATCGGACTCAATAAAACTGTGGATGCCGCAACGGCTGAAGCGATGTGTACGCCCGGCCGATTCATTGAAGCGATTATTGCTCCAGCTTATGACGATGCGGCGATTCAAATTCTGACCACTAAGCCGAAATGGAAGAACAATGTGCGACTGATGCAGGTGGCGTTTTCCGACGCCGATCGTGGTGCCCCGGAGTACCGTCGCGTCAGCGGAGGCCTGCTGGTTCAGGACCGTGATGACTTGCCACAGTCTGATGCCGCATGGAAAGTCGTGACATCGCGAAAACCGACGACACGGGAACTTTTCGATCTGCAATTTGCCTGGGCCGTGTGTCGTCACGTTAAGTCAAACGCGATTGTGTTTGCGAAGGACGGTATGTTACTGGGGGCCGGTGCGGGGCAGATGAGTCGTCTCGATTCGGCCATGATCGCAGCGTACAAAGCAGGCGACCGCAGTCAGGGCGGCGTTGTGGCTTCAGACGCTTTTTTCCCGTTCCGCGACGGCATCGATGCAGTAGCCAAAGCCGGCATCAAAGCCGCCATTCAGCCCGGCGGTTCAAAGAACGACGAAGAAGTCATCGCCGCCTGCAATGAACACGGCATTGCGATGGTCTTCACCGGAATGCGGCATTTTCGGCATTGATGGCATTCACATATCAATTCGTTTCGCCCGTTCTTCGATCTGCTCAAGACTAAAGAACGTGCCTTCGCCAGCACCGGGGCAGACTTCGCAGACTTTCTTCCAGGCAGTTTCGCTGGCAAGATGCGAGTTCCAAAACGGCCATGTGCGGCACTGGACCGGGCGCGCGGGATAGACGGTACACTTGCGACTTATTGAATCAAAAAATGTGCAGTCGCCGTTCGCAAACTCCGTCAGCGAAACTCGGCCACGGATTATTCTTGTATGGAACAGCCGAATTTCGCCAATGGGTTTTCCGAGATATTCCGCAATTTCAAGGAGCTCGTCTTCGCTGGCCCACACCACTCCCGGCGGCCCTGTGCAGCAATCGCCACACTGCGAACAGGTGAACGGGAGGCCGTCGCGATACCATGGACCGGTTTGGTTTGGTGGAGTCGGTTCTGGAACTGTTCGTTCCGAACCAGTCAGTTGAGGCGATTGTTCTTCAGACACGATACGATCCTTGCCTTGTGGATTGACTGCACACTACGCTGAGCGATTCCGCAGCCGCATCACTGGAAGTATTTTCGGATGATTAAAATCGAGCAACTGGCCGGGATTGTACTGTGCGGCGGCAAGAGTCGTCGAATGGGGCAGGAAAAATACCGACTCTCGTTTCTCGGCGAAACTCTGCTTCAGCGAATCTGCCGAATTGTGCAGCCGGAAGTATCACGGATTCTCATTGTAGCGGCCCTGGATCAGGAAATTCCCCAATCAGGGAGCAACATCGACGTGTTGCGGGACGAGATCCCTGACGGCGGACCACTGGCCGGAATCTCAAAGGCGTTGACATTTCTGCAGACTATGGAAGAAAAACATGTCGCCGCGTTCGTCACATCGTGCGATGTCCCGTTGCTAAAGCCTGAGTTGATCAGCCTGCTGCGAAATCAACTCACCGAAGAATTTGATGCCGTTGCAGTGCAGGATTCCAATTATGCGTATTCCCTGTGTGCCATCTACCGCGCGACGGTGGCCGACACTGCCGCTCGATTGATCGCATCCGGCGAGCGTCGCGCCGCCGCATTGCCGGAAAACATTCGAACATGCTGGGTGCCGCTGGATGCGATTCGAGCCGTCGATCCGGATCTGGAGAGTTTCTGGAATTGCAACACACCACAAGACTACGAAAAGGCAATCCGGCGACTCTTGTAGACATTCATGTCCGTCGCCTGGCCAGGAAACGCTGTCGTTACAGATTTTTGCTCTGCCACACGGATCCTACCAGAAATGGCACGCTTTTTGGTGACATCTCGGACATGAATGTCCAAGCTACTGGAATTGCAGATTACGGCATCAGTCAGCCGGTTTGGGACACCGACGACCCATCGCGCCGTTTCGCCGTTCCGCTTTCTTCGATCAGCCGCGACGTGATCGATGACCCCTCGTGAATGCTCAACACGATATCGTTAACTTTTGACGTCTGAGGAACGGCAATATGAATTTCCTGAACCGCGCGATTCGAATGCGCTGGATGAACGTAGCTGCGTGCCGATCGAAGCATCCATCCGGAGACTGCTCCGCGCGTTGTATGCACAGCCGCCTGTCGGTCGGGCATTGCCAGCAGAGCAAAGAATCTCATACAGCCTGACACGACGAAAAGCGTCAGGTACGCATCCATCCCGCGTCCGAGTGCATTCAACATAACCCCACCGATGACCGTTCCTAGGACCATCGCAGCGGAATTACCGAGGTTGTAGAGCGTCAGCACGGCAACACGTCGTTCACCGGGAATCTGTCGGAAAAATTGCAACAGCATGGCAAGTTCATAACAGCCCCAAAACAGGCCGCTCAGAATCTGAATCCCCGCCAGCCACCAGACGTTCTGCGAAAAGAACCATAAGGCGCTCACAGGAACGATACCAATGCTGCCCACCCACAACAGGCGGTCCGGACCAAAACGATTTGCAAACCGCCCGGCCCACGGGAGCGAAATCATTTTTCCGATAAAGCCGAGTGACAGCAGACTCATGTATTCAACCCACGACAGGTTCAGAATTCTGAGCATAAACGGAGTGAAGTACGGGCCGGACACATGCACAGCGGTTTGAACGGCCATCAGAAACAGTACTAGCCGACCAGCCGATCCCGGCTGTTTCAGAGCCTGCAGCACGGCAGAAAATCGTTCCTTCGCCGACACAATTCCTCGCATGTCCGCAGCATACGCAACCCGCGTGCGATCCTCCAACGTTGGCTGTTCCGTTTGCCGAGCCAGCATGCCTGCCGACACAAATCGGCCGATCGCCCCGATTCCAAACAGCACAGCAAATACGGCGACGGTCAGCTCCTGTGCGACCGACCACCGCAGGAATAGTCCTCCGGAGATCAATCCCAGCAGCACACCGATATGGCACATACGACTTCGACGAGCGAAGAAGCCGCTACGGATTTTTCGCGGAACAAGATGTTCCGCCCATGTATTCCATGCAGGGCCGATGGAAAGTCCAGCCGCCCAGTACAACGTCGCAGGTACAAATACAGCCCATGCCGGAACGTGTCGCATCAGCGCCATGCCCATCAGCACCAGCATGCTGCATGCCTGAATGGAAGCGGCCATCACGACAAACCGCCGATACGACTTCAGCCTCTGCAAAGCCATCGGTGCCAGCAGTTGCAGAATACTGCCAAGCAGAACCGGAACGGTAGCGATCAGCGCGGCATTGAATTCTCCCAGACCGCGCGCGAGGACGAAGGCGGGCAGATAAGTTTCTGCAATGCCGACCATCACGCTGAAGGAAAAGCCGTCCGCGTTCATTGCCTTCAGATTGCGCCGCAGCGTTTTTCGGCGAGGAACAGTTTGCACCTGCATGATCATCGGAGCACGACGCTCCGGTTTTCCGGAGCTGCCATAATTCAACGCGAAAACACGCGTCCTGTGACTTTGGAAAAGTCGGCCAAGCGCATTCGTATCCGAAAAGCCGTATATGAGCAATCACTTTTTTATGACTTTCCGAACTCGCGCCCAACGCCGCACTGTTTTCCTCAAATCGACAATTTGTCACTGCCGGTGAACCTCGTACAGCAGCAGAAATTGCAGATTTGCCACTATAATTTGACCCGCGAGTCGAGCGACTTCAAGTAGACAGGATGGACATTCATGTCCGTCGTGTGGCCAAGCATGGCCGCTGAGATTAAGATTGGCGCCGGGTGACGACGTTTGCCAGTGGAACGTTGCTCGGTGAACGTCTCGGACATGAATGTCCAAGCTACAAAAGGACCATAGTGATTCGCAGCGCCATTCCGGACGTCTTTCGCAACGCCCCCGACAGTTCCGTCGTTCGCACCGACGTGGAGCGTGTGCCGTTTCGCGATGCGCTGAAGTACGGACAACTGCCGCTTGCCACCCGGTATCTATTATCGCCACTGGCGGGATTTACGACATTGCCGTTTCGCAGGATCGTGCGACGAGTCGGCGGAGTAGGACTGGCGACTACAGATCTCGTGAATTCACGAGCCTTACTCAGTCGCAGCGAACGCACGATGGAGATGGTGGAAACGCATCCGGAAGATCGTCCGTTCGCCGTCCAGATTTTTGGCAGCGAACCGAAAATTATGGCCGATGCCGCTCGACTGCTCGTCGAACTGGGCGTCGATACGATCGATATCAATATGGGTTGCCCCGTCAATCGCATTGCAGGAGCTGGTTCCGGTGCCGGTATGATGTGCAACGTCGACGGTACGCTCAAGCTGGTGCAAACCGTTGTCGAAGCGGTGTCGATTCCGATCAGCGTCAAGATGCGACTGGGCTGGGACAGCGACAACATTTCCGCGCCTTTCTTTGCAAGTGAGTTTGAACAAGTGGGCGTGGCGGCTGTGGTCATCCATGGTCGCACGCGCGAGCAGGGTTTCAGCGGCACGGTTTCATTGCCCGGCATTCGAGCGGTGGTCGAAGCAGTCGAGAGAATCCCGATCATCGGCAACGGTGATATTCGCAACGTGGCTGATGCAGCTCGCATGCTGTCAGAAACCGGCTGCCACGGAGTTTCCATCGGCCGCGCCGCCCTCGCAAATCCGTGGATCTTTCGGCAACTGGCAGAATGGGAACAGACCGGAAGTTACGCTCCGGCGGGAACTTTCGACGAACGATTGCAGCTCATGCTGCAGCAGTTTGCGTGTCTGGAAGAACGGCACGGCAGCGAACGTGCGATCATCCGGTTTCGTAAAATGGCTCACTGGTACTTGAAGGGCATGCGAATTCTGAAACGCCTGCGCGGCGACTTTCAAAAGGTCAGCACCAAAGAAGAAATGAATGCCGCTATTGCCGAAATCCAGCAATCCGGCCCCATCGACGGCAACCGCACCGGTATCCTCACCGACATAGAAATCCCCGTCCCCAGCGGCCCGGTGGATAAGTGGTGAACGAAGAATGTTTCAACCATCGAGTTCCTGTCGCGGTTGGGGGTAATTCCTGGAGATGCACACATTGTAGGGTGTGACAAGCAACGCGCAGGCACACCGAATTACAGACATGGTGTGCCCGCTCTGCCGCTGGTCACACCCTACAGATGTCAGACTCCCAACCGTCCGCCTTCAGCCATTCCGACTGATCACGGACCTGCCCAGCAGTCGGGTCACCAGTGCCGTCCATCCGGTCTGGTGACTGGCACCAACTCCACGCCCTGTATCTCCATGAAAATATTCATGGAACAGAGCGAGGTCACGCCAATGAGGATCCTCAGCAAATCGGGTCTCATCTCCGTGACACGGACGACGTCCTGATGAGTCCGGCAGGAACAAGGACGCAAGACGTCGGCTGAGTTCATCAGCGACCTGCTGCAGATTCATTATCTGTCCGGACCCGACTGGACATTCGACTTCGAACGAATCACCGTAAAAATAGTGATACCGTTCGAGAGCTTCAATCAGCAGATAATTGACGGGAAACCAGATCGGTCCGCGCCAGTTTGAGTTTCCTCCGAACAAACTGCTTGTGGACTCACCTGGCACGTATTCCACACGATGCGCTTCGCCCCCGACCCAGAATGAGTAGGGCGCCGATTCATGGATTTTCGACAGCGCCCGAACACCGTAAGGTGAGAGGAACTCAGATTCATCCAGCACGTACTTCAATACCTGTTTCAGCCGTTCCCGGGACGGAATCGCCAGCAGCCGATGATTGTGCTGTAAACCGTCGTGCGATTTACGTTCCAGATATGAAATCTGCCCCGACAGATCTTGCCGATGCGTCAGGAACCATTCCATTCTCTTGCGAAAGCCAGGTAACTGCTGAAGCAGTTCTTCTTCCAGCACTTCCACCGCAAACAGAGGAATGATGCCCACGATCGAACGGATTCTCAGCCGATGCGAATCGCCATCGACCTTTAACTGGTCGTAGTAGAACCCGTCCTGATCGTCCCACAGTCCGGTGCCGCCGAGGCAGTTCATGGCATCGGTGATCGCGACAAAGTGTTCAAAGAACTTCGAGGCAATGTCCTCATACGCCGAATCATCACGAGCAAGTTCCAACGCGATTGCAAGCATTGTCGCGCAATAAAAGGCCATCCATGCTGTGCCGTCTGCCTGTTCCAGATGGCCGCCGGTCGGCAGAGGTTTCGATCGATCAAAGACCCCGATATTGTCCAGTCCGAGGAATCCACCGGAAAACAAGTGCCGACCATTCACGTCCTTGCGATTCACCCACCAGGTGAAATTGATCAACAGCTTCTGAAAAGTTCGCACCAGAAAGCTGCGGTCACGCCTCCCTCGATGGCCCGTCATTTTATAAACACGCCAACACGCCCACGCATGAACCGGCGGATTGACATCAGAAAATTCGAACTCATAAGCCGGTATCTGTCCGTTCGGATGCATGTACCATTCACGAAGCAGCAGCAGCAATTGTGATTTTGCAAAATCCGGATCGACGGTAGCCATCGGAATCATATGGAATGCCAGATCCCAGGCCGCGTACCACGGATACTCCCATTTGTCCGGCATGGAGATGATGTCACGGTTGAACAAATGCGTCCATTCACTGTTGCGGCCGTTCCGACGTGACTCCGGTGGCAGCGGCTGGTCCGGATCACCATTGATCCAGTGCTGAATGGCGTAATGATAAAACTGTTTGCTGAACAACAGACCGGCGAGCGCCTGTCGAGCGACGTTGGCTTCTTCGGCTGTCGCCTGCGGTGGCAGAGTTTTCGCGTAGAAGGCATCGGCCTCGATCATTCGGCTTTGAAAAACCTGCTCAAATGCCGGCCCCAGCGGATCTGGCGTGTTCGAATCAGCTTTCATCAATCGCAGTTTCAGGACTGTCTGACCGCCAGGTGGTATCGTCACAACGAAATGCCTGGCAGCCTTCGTTCCCCGTCTCAGATCCAGCACGGCACGATTTTCACCGGAAATTACATAGTCATGAAACGCATCCTTGGCCATTGCCCCGGACGCTGGTGCGGCAAAGAGATGTACGCTGTTCGTCTCATTCTCGGTCAGCAATGTCACAGGTTCTGCCATGTTCGTAATCGACCCACTGAAACTCCGATCGATATGCAGTCGAAATTGTCCCAACGTCGGGTGATCAGACAACAACGACCCATCCGACTGATGAGTGATCGACGGCTTCACTTCGCAGCCTTCATGAGTACATCCCCATGACCATGTATTGCGAAACCACAACGTCGGCAGCACATGAATTGTGGACGCAAGGTCACCGCGGTTTACGATCTTGATTCGGATGAGGATGTCGTCGGCAGATGCTTTTGCGTATTCCGTAAACACATCGAAGTATCGGCTGTGATCGAAGACTCCTGTGTCGGCAAGTTCGTACTCGGGATCCAGCTTTCCACGTCGCCGATTTTCTTCTACCAGCAGCCCATATGGATATTCTGCCTGCGGGTATTTGTAGAGTGACTTCATGTAAGAATGCGTCGGCGTGGAATCCAGATAAAAATAGCTTTCCTTCACATCCTCGCCATGGTTTCCTTCCGGCCCGCTCAGGCCGAAGAGTCGTTCCTTCAGGATGCTGTCTTTGCCATTCCAAAGTGCCAGCGCAAAGCACAGGCGGCATTCTCGATCGCAGATTCCCAGCAGCCCGTCTTCACCCCACCGGTAGGCGCGGCTGCGGGCATGATCATGGGGAAAGTAATTCCAGCAGTCACCAAAGTCCGAGTAATCTTCGCGCACAGTACCCCATTGCCGTTCCGACAAATAAGGCCCCCAACGCTGCCAGTTGGAACTGCGCTCACGCGATTGTCTCAGTCGAAGTTCTTCAGCCAGCATTGGAATGTCCCCAAAGTCCGCGACGATGAGATGTTTAGCCTCCAGGCGGGGCACCGTCCGCCAGGCTGGTCTGTGATCGCCGCGAGTGGTGCGCCCAGGCCGTTGATGCCGGGGTTTAACGTACAGGTGTCTCATCGATAACCACACGCAGTATAGTGATCGCTGATAAAAATACCCGGAGCGCAAGCACACCATGACCGTGTTTCGGTGTGCCTGCCCATGGCTAATAACTGGCCAACCGTGGACACTTGCGTCGGTCGGTTCAC
>CANJQC010000019.1 GCA_947476295.1 Planctomycetaceae bacterium
CGGTGTGCCGGCGCTCGCATTCGCTCGCTGGTCACACCCTACGTTATTCGCCCCATTCCGGTGCATCCCAGCCGGGCACGGGATCGACTCCGCCCCAGTCCAGATTGTATTCGCCTTCCGCGACGAACCGGTGGAAGGATGACCATTCCCAGTCACGGACTCGTTTTATGAGTTTGTGCTTTCGCGGATTCCAGTGACAGTAATCGGCACAGCGTTTCAGGTCATCTTCATCACGAACCGTGTGTTCCCAGTAACGCTTCTGCCAGATTCCACGCAGGCGATGTTTCGTTCGAGATTCGGATTGCGGAAGCTCAGTGCCGCCTCGGTCGAGCCATCGCTCGGTGAATTCCTCCTTGATCCGCATCCAGCGAAGAGGATAGCGATCATCACCGGACGGAAGGGACCAGATAGCGTGCCAATGATCTGGCAGCAGAACAATGGTAACAATTTCGAACGGATGATCAGCCTTGACCTTCAGGATTGCTTCTCGAAGACAACGGCGTCCGAGATCGGTGGTCAAGATGGGTTGTCGCTGATACGTCACGCACGTAAAGAAATAAGTACCGCCTTTGACGAAATTGCGCCGAAAGTTCGGCATCGAAAATCCTCCAATTCGTAGGGTGGAACAAGCGAAGCGCCGGCCCACCATTTTTCGTTTGCATCATTTCATTCAGACCAGCCGCAGCGCAAGCCCCTGGCGACAAGGCGGTGTTTCATGTGAGGACGATCATCAGTGTGCTTTGTTCGATTTTTGATAATGAGGGGCTGGGCGGGGCACTCTGCTTAGCCATGGCTAGCAAACATTTTGCACATTCGAATTCCGGAAGCCGTCCCAGATTCAATGCATCTGCTATGGACGCTGGAAGAAGTCCGGTCAACTGCTTGCAACGTGGACATTTTGCGTGTCCCCACTGAGTATCATAAATGTTTGCCTCACAGTGAACGCATGGGACGCTGTGCAAGTCGCCGACTTGGTTCAGGGGTAACAGGAATAGCGTTGGGTTGTGGTTAGCGAGAAGCAGGGAGTGACATCGTCTCGAACGAGTCGTGGCAGCGTGCCCCTGCGATCGCACGTTGCCAACATCAGTCTCGACTAAATTCAAACAGAGTCGGCGTGTTTAATCTGCACACAATTGCGTAATGCCAATAAACGAAAGCCGATATACAAGTCCTCGCTGTTCCGCATTCAACATTATTGCTGTACCATGTCTTGCGTCCGGTAAGAAAAAGCGAATCCGACGTGAATGGTGGGGGATTTGAAGAATGGCTCCAAACTCATTATCGCTTATCGAAAGCTCCGTAACTCCATACCAAAACACCGTTTTGGAGTCGTATTCATGCTGAAACAAATGGACGAGCGCACCCTTAATTTCCAAGCTACTATCACCTGCGCCATCGCGCAAAAAGGAAACTTGGCATTCGACTTTCTGCTCTGTTAACATAATTCTTGCCTCCGGGGTGGAAGAAGAGTCGGCTATTCCGCCAGCTACATCACCCCTTCGCCAACTGCCTCAGCACCGTATGCAAAATCCCTCCGTTGCGGTAGTAAACCACTTCCACCGGTGTATCAATCCGGCAGGTTGCCACGAAGTGAATCTGTTCGCCGTTCGGCTTTTTGGCGGTGACTTCAACGGCTTGCTGGGGTTTCAGCTTGTCGTCAAGGCGGATGTCGAAGACTTCAGTGCCGTCGAGTTCTAATGACTCGCGGCTTTCGCCGTCGCGGAATTGCAGCGGAAGCACGCCCATGCCGACGAGGTTCGAACGGTGGATGCGTTCGAAGCTGGTAGCGATGACAGCGCGGATGCCGAGAAGGTACGTTCCTTTGGCGGCCCAGTCGCGGCTGGAACCTGTGCCGTATTCGGCTCCGGCGAGGACCACCAGCGGCGTGCCTTCTTCCTTGTATTTCATTGCGGCGTCGTAGATCGATGTCTGTTCGCCGCTAGGGAAGTGAATCGCCACGCTGCCTTCGGTGCCGGGGGCGATCAGGTTTTTCAGACGGATGTTGGCAAACGTTCCGCGAGTCATCACACGGTCATTGCCTCGACGAGCCCCGTAGCTGTTGAAATCGTTTGGTGTAACGCCTTGTGCCTGAAGATACTTGCCAGCTGGACTGCTGGCTTTGATGGCTCCTGCGGGGCTGATATGGTCAGTCGTTGTGGAATCGCCGACAGAGACAAGGCAACGAGCCCCTTCGATCGATTGAATTGCGCCCGGAGTCACCGGCATATCGACGAAGAACGGAGGTTCCTGAACGTAGGTGCTGTGTTCATCCCACTCAAACAGGTCAGCATCGCTGCTCTGGATTTTCTGCCATTCTTCAGGGCCCAGTGTGGCATGGCCGTATTGTTCGGTGAACATTTCCGGGGTCATGGACGAGGCAATGGTCTCGGCGATCTCTTTCTGAGTCGGCCAGATGTCTTTCAGGAAGACGTCTTTGCCTTGCTTGTCTTTGCCGAGCGGCTCTGTCACCAGATCAATGTCCACGGTGCCAGCGATTGCGTACGCAACGACCAGCGGAGGACTTGCCAGGTAGTTGGCCTTCACCAGCGGATTGATTCGACCTTCAAAATTTCGATTTCCTGAGAGAACCGCAGCCGCCACCAGATCACCCGACGTCACGGCCTTGGCCACAGGTTCCGGCAGAGGACCGCTGTTGCCAATGCAGGTTGTACAACCATAGCCGACGGTCTGGAATCCAAGTGCATCCAGTGAAACATCGAGTCCCGATTTACTGAGGTACTCGGTCACAACGCGGCTTCCGGGAGCAAGACTGGTCTTGACCCACGGCTTACGTTCCAGACCTTTGGCGACGGCGTTGCGAGCCAGCAGACCCGCCCCGATCATGACGCTTGGATTGCTGGTGTTCGTGCAGCTGGTGATGGCGGCAATCACGACAGCTCCATCAGTGATACTGGAAGAACTTCCGTTGTCTTCGATCTTCACAGCAGCAGACGCCTGCGCTTTGCCGAATGTGCCGCCGAGCGACTTCTTCCATTCAGGCAACATATCCTTCAGCAGAATGCGGTCCTGAGGACGCTTCGGTCCAGCCAGCGACGGAACAACATCCGCAAGATCCAGTTCCAGTTTGCTCGTGAAGCGTGGTTCCGGTGAGCTCGCCGTGCGAAACAGTCCCTGTTCTTTGTAATAGCGTTCGACGAGTTCAATCAACTGCTTTGGCCGACCCGAGCGCTCAAGATATCGCAGCGTTTCGGCATCGACGGGGAAGAAGCCCATCGTCGCACCGTATTCCGGTGCCATGTTGGCCAACGTCGCTCGGTCAGCGAGACTCAGCGCATCCAGACCCGGGCCGAAGAATTCAACGAACTTACCAACGACCTTGTGGGCTCGCAGCATCTGAGTCACGGTGAGTACCAGGTCGGTCGCCGTCGCACCTTCCGGCAACTTACCCGACACTCGGAATCCTACCACTTCCGGCGTCAGCATGTAGACTGGCTGGCCAAGCATCACGGCTTCGGCTTCGATCCCGCCGACGCCCCAGCCGACAACCCCGAGGCCATTGATCATGGTGGTGTGGCTGTCAGTCCCCACAAGGCTGTCCGGATAGGCGACGCCGTTTGTGGTCATCACAACGGTCGCCAGGTATTCGAGATTGACCTGATGCACGATGCCGGTTGCGGGCGGGATGACGCGAAAATTGTCCAACGCTTTCTGACCCCACCGCAGAAACTGATAGCGTTCCATGTTGCGTTCAAACTCGATTTCGACGTTGTGCTTCAATGCAAACTTCGATCCGAATTCATCAACCTGCACGCTATGATCGACCACAAGGTCGCAAGGCACCAACGGATTAATTTTCTTGGGATCCCCCCCCATCCGCACCATCGCGCTGCGCAGTGCGGCGAGGTCAACGATTGCGGGCACGCCTGTAAAGTCCTGCAGCACGACTCGCCCCGGCTTAAAGGGCACTTCAACCTGAGCAGGCTTCTCAGCGTTCCAATTGGCGAGATTACTGACATCGTCAGCGGTGACGATAAAGTTGTCGATGTTACGCAGGCAGGCTTCCAGAAGAACCCGGATCGAAAACGGCAGCGTGTTGATGTCGCCGATGCCGTCCTTAATCAACTTTGGAAGACTGAAATACCTGACGCTGCCGCCGGATGTAGAAAGTGTGGCTTCGGCACCGAATGGATTGGTATTGCTCATGAGCAGGCTCGGATGTTTTCATACGGAAAGAGGACAGAATCGGCTGCGAATGATAACGAATTAAAAGGTGACGTGCGAGTTGGCGGACCGACGTCGCCTACGTGCCGTCGAGCGCTTCCCAACGTCGAAAACAACCGGTCAGGTCTTCGTCGATTTGAGCCAGTTCCGTCGCGGCCTTGGTGATGCGGTTGCCCCCCGATTGGTAAAATCCAGGAGCGGCCATTTCGGCTTGCAGTTCCTTTTGGCGTTTCTCCAGCGAGGCGATGCGTTCCGGAAGTTCATCCAGTTCTCGCTGGTCCTTGAAACTGAGCTTTTTGGATTTCACACTGACCGCTGTTGAGCCGAAAGATAAACCTGCATTCGACGAAATGCCTCGCACCGGCTTTACCGCCGCAGTTGCTTCACGAGCGATCGTGGAACGCTGTTCTTTAGTTCTGAGCCAGTCATCGTAACCACCGTCGTATTCACCGATCTCGCCGTTCCCTTCGAACACGATGGTGCTGGACACAACATTATTAAGGAATGCACGATCGTGGCTCACCAGCAACACCGTGCCACTGAACGTCGGCAACATTTCTTCGAGGAGTTCCAGCGTTTCCGCATCGAGGTCGTTGGTCGGTTCGTCAAGGACAAGGATGTTGGCGGGCTTGGACATCATTTTCGCTAGGAGAAGCCGATTTCGTTCACCCCCGCTCAGAAACTTCACCAGCGTGTGAGCGCGTTCCGGAGAAAACAAGAAGTCCTGCAAAAAGCCCATGATGTGTCGCTTTTGATCGTTGATCATTAGAAAGTCCGTGCCATCGCTGATGTTTTCACGAGCGGACTTGTCCTCTTCCAGCTGATTTCGAAGCTGATCAAAATAGCCGACAGCAAGATTCGTCCCCAGCCGCACTTTGCCTTTGGTCGGCACAAGCTGTCCCAGCAAAATCCGCAGAAGCGTCGATTTTCCTGCCCCGTTCGGCCCGATGATGCCGATGCGATCATTGCGAAAAACGGTTGTTGTAAAGTCGCGAATGACGGGTTCTCCTCCGTCGAAGGAATGCGTGACATTTTCAAGTCGCGCGACAATCTGTCCGGAACGTTCCGCTTCCTGCAGAAACATTTTTGCCGTGCCGACTTTCTGCCGACGCTGCCGACGTTCTTCTCGCATGTCCTTCAGCGCGCGGACACGGCCTTCGTTACGACATCGACGGGCTTTGACGCCTTGTCGAATCCAGCGCTCTTCTTCGGCCAGCTTCTTGTCAAACTGAGCCTGTTCTACCGACTCTGCCGCGAGCAACTGATCGCGGCGTTTCAGAAATGTCTGATAGTCGCAAGTCCAGTCGAACAGGCGACCTCGATCAACTTCGACTATTCGATCGGCGATGTCCTGCAGGAATACACGGTCGTGGGTGACGAAGATCAGAGTTCCGCTGAAGCGTTTCAAAAAACCTTGAAGCCAGACGATGGACGTAATGTCCAGATGGTTCGTCGGTTCATCAAGCAGAAGGACATCCGGTTCACGAATCATGGCCGCAGCTAGGAGCACGCGACGCTTCATCCCGGCGGACAGCGACGAGTATTTCACGTCAGGGGGAAGCTGCATTTCAATCAGCAGCGCGTCCAAGCGGTCGGCGGCCGACCATTCATCTGCGTCCGCGATCGCGTGGCTGGCCTCTTCGTAAGACTTGAGTTCTTTTGCCGTCAACTCGACGCCTTCGTGCAGCTTGTGGCCAAGGTTGCGATAGTCGCTGACGGCACCGCAGAGTGGCCCAAAACCTTCGGCTGCCATTTCAAATGCTGTGCTGTTCCCCCCCGACGGAACTTCCTGATCCAGACGCGCGACGACTGCTTCGGATTGCAGATCGACCGAACCGTCGTCCGGCTTGAGCAGCCCTGCGATGAGCTTCATCAGGGTCGATTTTCCAGCGCCGTTGCGACCGACAAGCCCAATTCGTTCACCACGTTCAATATGCAGCGTGATGCCGTCGAGCAGGTTGGGCCGGGAATACGTAAACGTCAAATTGTTCAGACTGAGCAGTGCCATAGGCGGGACTGTAACCGAAGCACCGCACCACGCGAACGGCTGCCGATCGAATTATCACAGACGGAACAACTGAATGCTGTAGCGACTGGCGTTGTCCTGTGTTAAATTGTGATCAAACGTCTGATGTCTGGCTGGGTGAGATCCCGCAAAACTGATGGAGCGTGTCCGGACGCTGACGTCAATCGACTTTCCATGAAAGCATCGCTTCGATGAATGAACGTGAAAAAGGGGCTCAGGACTGGTACAAGAAAGGCACTGAGGCCATGAACCATAAGAACTGGGATTATGCGATCAAAGCCTTTGGCATGTCTGTTATGCTCATGCCTGAGATCGTGCTGTACCGTCAGAATAAGCACGGCTGTATTCGTAAGAGTTACAGCGACAACGGCTCCGGTGCCAAGATGGCTGGGATGCGTCTGATGGGTGTGCGTGGCCGCGTCAAGAAATGTCGGATGCAGAAGGACTGGAAGGGTGTTGAGACGGCAACTGAAGAGGGACTGCTGGTCAATCCATGGGACGCGCAACTGATGTTTGACCTCGGCGACGCCTGCGAAAATCAGCAGAATCTCACAATCGCACGGTACGCTCTGGAACGGGCTGTGGAATACGATAAAGACAACATTGAATACAATCGACGTCTGGGACACGTACTGTTCGAGCGTCGCGACTACAAACCCGCGCGTGCCTGTTTTGAACGCATCTATAGACTCAATTCCAACGACAGCGATGCACGCAGCATGATGAGCCGCATTGATGCGGAAGCGACCATGGATCGTGGTGGCTACGACAATGCAGAAAACACACGCGACGTCAAAGTTGAACAGCCAGCAGCTCCTGTGGATGCCTACGAAGCCGATCGCCTGGCCCGAAAGGGAACGCCCAAAGCTGTTGATGCGCCTGGTGAATCCGAAGAATCCGATTTGCTGCACGCGATTCGCAAAGACCCCCGGAATTTGAATCTTTATCTCAAGCTGGCAGACCTGTACATCAAGGATCGGCAGTTCGGGAAGGCGCAGGATCATTACAACAAGGCGCTGGAGATTTCCAACGGCAGCGCTGATATTCGCGAGCAACTGCACGAGGTGCAGTTGATGATGCTCCGCAATGATGTGAGTGAAGCGGTAGACCGAGCCCGTAAGAATCCTAGTAAGGAACGATTGGTCGAAAAAGCAAAAACTTTGAAGGAGGAACTCCTCGCAAAGGAGCTTGAATTCTTTACTCACAGCGTAGAACTGCATCCGAACGACATGCGGAAGAAATACGAGCTAGCTCAGCGGATGATGAATGCCAAAGAGCCAGCCAAAGCGATTCCTCTGCTGCAGCAGGCAGTGTCTGATCCTCGCATCAAAGTCGAATCACTGGTACTTCTGGGCGAATGCTTCACGAATGACGGCAAACTGGATCTCGGACGGCGGCAGTTTGAAAAAGCTTTGGACGGCCTGAGTGCTACCGACAAGCCCGATCCCTTCAAGAGGGCTCATTATTACCTTGGCCGAATTTATGAAAAGGCAAAAAAGGTCGATCAGGCGGAGCATCACTACGGCGAAATTCTGGCGGTTGACTATGAGTATAAAGATGTCAAAAAACGTCTTGAAGACTTGGGGGACGGTGAAGATGGAATTGGTGAATGAACTTCGATGAGGTTCCATTCGCATGGGCTCAACCGTGAATTTCGCCGTACAAACCGGTGCTGCAGATGTGTGAGTGTGGGTTGGTTCGCTGGGAAATTTCTGCTGAAGAAAGCCGAATTAGCCGAAATTTAGTCGGAAAATTCCGCGTTGCTCCAAGTCGGGCTTTCTGGTATCACTCAGTTCTCTCTCAGCAGCAGTTTGTGCCGACACAGGCGTGGATTGCTGCAAAATCAGCAGCACACGACCTCGCGAAGCTCTCTTTTGCCTAGGTCATCCCCTTTATACGAACAGCGTTCGGCACGAGGCTGAATGCGGTGGCCACGGAGTCGGCAGTGAGCACCAAGAAACGACATAGCCTGCGAGTTCTGTTTGTCGATGACGAACAGTCGATTGCGGATTTGATGCGGTCTGAGTTGCCGCGAATGGGGCACAATGCCACCGTTCGTCAGTCGCCGGGTTCCGCCATAGAAGCCATTCAGAAAAACGTCTTCGATGCTGCAATTATTGACCTCAGGATGCCGGGCGGCAGCGGCTGGGACGTGATCGATTATCTGCGTGAGCATTCTCCAGAGACCGTTTCGGTCATCAGTACGGGCCACGGTGATCGCGATGACGCGATACGCGCGATCCGCATGGGAGCCTACGACTTTCTGCCGAAACCCGTGTCACTATTCGAAATCATTAATGTGCTCGATCGCATCGGCGAGAAAAAGGCACTGCAGAATAAGACGATTGCCCTTGAGAGCCGTTTACAGCGTGTCGAAGGTCGATCAGATCTGATCGGCACTTCGGGTCCGATGATGCGTGTTCGCAAGCTCATCGATAAGATCGCGCCGACGGATTCGGCCGTGCTGATTCTGGGTGAAACCGGGACTGGCAAGGAAATGGTAGCTCGGCGGGTTCACGAACAGAGCGAACGCCGCGACGAACCATTTGTCGCCGTCAACTGCGGGGCGATTCCGGAAAACCTCGTTGAGAGTGAATTCTTCGGTCATCGCAAAGGTTCGTTTACCGGAGCGGATGCCAACCGCGCGGGACTGTTTGAAGTTGCAAACGGTGGAACGCTGTTTCTGGACGAACTTGGTGAACTCGACAAATCGATGCAGGTCAAGCTGTTGCGGTTTCTGGAATCCGGTGAGGTCCGACGTGTGGGCGACAATGAGCCGTTTCATGTCGATGTGCGCATCGTCTGTGCAACCAACCGAGAGTTGCAGCAAATGGTGGCGGAAGGCACGTTCCGCGAAGACTTATACTTCCGAGTCAACACGTTTGAAATCTATCTGCCGCCATTGCGGGAACGAATGGATGATATTCCGTCATTGGCGATGCACCTGATCGCTCGACACCTGAAGCGCGACAACATTTCGCCCGACATGTTGCCACCAGAGACTGTGAAGTTGTTGCAGGCTCACTACTGGTCCGGCAATGTTCGCGAACTGGCGAACGTGCTGGAGCATTCAGTAATTTTGTCCGATGGCCACACGATACGTCCCGAAGATCTGCCGCGGAGCATCAATCGCGATGTTGCGGCCGCTGTTGGGGCACCTCCGGATTCGCCGACCATCACCATGACCGCTCAAGGTTCCATCTTCACCAGTGAACCTAAGACTTTGCGGGAGATGGAAGAAACCATGATCCTGCGGGTGCTCGACAAGTACCAAGGAGACAAGCCCAAAGCCGCTAAGGAGCTGGGCATTGCCCTGAAGACGCTCTACAACCGGCTGAGTCAGATGGGCTCGCAACGCGACGCCGGTTAGCAACCGCCCCCGTTCTGTATTACGCCTCGCTCAACACAATCGTTCGCTTTGTTTGCGCCAGGAGTTCGCTCAGGTGATTCGGGATTTCGTATCCTTCCGCAAATTTCATTTGCTCAGCATCGACGGTCCTGCAGACGTCTGTCAGATCAATCGCGGGACAATGTTTCGCGACTTTGATGAGCGTTTGAAATCCGGTCGGAGACTGATGAAGTTGATCCGGGAGTAACGCTGCCAGTGCGACCGGGAACAGTTTGAAGAATTCCGCGTGCGTTCCCTGAAGGGTTGATTCCAGAGAATGATGAAAGAAGATCGCACACAACAGGTCGGGCGGAAAACGCCAGTCGTTCGCAAAGCGAGCCCCTGCCGATGCGTGATCAAAGCCAAAGGTTTGACGTTCCCAGACAGCCAGATCTTTCCCCTGCCCCAGCGGCACCTCCAGAAACTGCATATACTGTTTGTCGTAGGTGTTGGTCAGTACCGGCAACAAATAGTCCTGAAGCAGACCGCCCAAGAATGCTAAACCGGGATCCAGCTTTATGCGTTTCGCAATTTCCCGCGCGAACAACGCTCTCTGCAGCGATTCGTTCCAGAAGTTGCGTTGATTGATAAGTCGCGTCTTGAGGGATCGAGTGGCCGCTTTCATGCCGACCGCCAGCAGATGCATTCGCGCCGGATTGATGCCGATATGCACAATCGCATCTCGTACAGAGCGAATCGGATTCCGTATCTCGTAAATTGCAGAGTTGACGTGTTTGAGCAGTTCAACCGTCAACGATGAATCTCTTTCAACGATCGCGGAAAGTTCATTGATATTGAAATTAGGATCGGCAGCCTTCTGCACAAATTCCGTCACAGCGTGCGGCAGCGCAGGCAATTCGATGGACGTCGGAAGCAGCTCTGCTTTGACCGAGGCGACCGAATTGGCGCTCAGAGTCTTCCAGTCAAATTGTGCAGGGGCAGCAGTTGACAAGGCCAGACGCATTCTCGTTAGAGACACAATCGTCACATCGGCACGCACGTCCGAACTGACCGGTTATCGCTGCAATTGGTTTGGACTTGCCCCCTCAACAGCCGCAAACCTGCCCGTCGCCTGCTTTGTTCGGTAACTTTTTCCGATCTGACTAATCTGCAGGTTGTGCAGGATCTATCGGCCGTGTCCATGCTCAACACATTGCAAACGGCTGGTTAAGTCCTCGCTTCCCCAGGCAACAGCTTCAGTCGCCGTGCGGCATGCGTCGAATATGAATTTCAGACAACACAGATCATGACTCCGGGAGACGCAGGTTTATGTCAGCAAGTTCCATGAAAGAAATGCGAAGAATTTTTGCAGAGTGGCCGGTCAGCATTCCGAAATCCGGAATCGTTGTGACGGCATTCGGCGAGTCGATTCCCTTCTGCAGCTATATGTTGTCCGGCGATCTGATCCTGTTTGAACGAAAGACTCCGGACGCTCAGGGTGCCCGCCGAGTCCTGATGTCGTGCGATGGAATTCATGCCATCAAGATTCTCGACGCCATCGAAATGGCGAGGTTTACAGCGATGGGATTCCAGGGCGTAGCGTGACATGTCAGAATGCTCTGATGGCGAACCAGGACCCAAATTCACTCCGCATTTTTGAAAAGCATCCGGTCACGCTGTCCATTGACATGCTGGTGCTGCAATGCGACATCCGTCGAACACGGCACAGCGGCCCAGGTGGCCAGCATCGAAACAAAGTCGAAACCGCGATTGAGATTACTCATCGTCCCACCGGCATTGTCTCTTTCGCCGCCGAACGCCGTAGTCAGCAACAGAATCGGCAAGTAGCCATATCGCGTCTGAGACTGCTGCTGGCGGTTCGAGTTCGCTCAGTGGGACACGCGGAGGTCATTCCATCCGAGTTGTGGCAAACTCGTTGCCGAAACCAGAAGATCGCCTGCAGCGAACGCCACGAAGATTTCCCGGTCATGATGGCCGAAGCACTGGATGCGATCGATGCCACGGAATTCGACGTGCGAAAAGCAGCAGCCGCCCTTGGTTGCTCCACGTCGCAACTCGTGCGTTTCATCGCGAACGTTCCTGAAGCACTGAAAATCGTCAACACCCAGCGAACCGCCCGCGGCCAGCACAAGTTACTTCCCTGAAGTTGCTGTACTGCGCGACGATCCTCGATGCATCTGTTCGTTCAACGGCTACACCGGTCAAATCATTCGCCGAACACGCAACACAAATCATATCGTTGAAAAATCCTCACATTCCAAACCGCTTCGACAGCTTATCAAGATTGGATGTGTGGTAGTATGAACGCTCGGCATCGAGGTTAAACAATCTAAGGACAACTCCATGTATCAACATTCAATCGTTCTCATTGCGGCACTATTGCTGTCCGGCTGCGTTGAGTCTGCGCCTGCGACACGCCCAAAACGAAAAACAACTGACAAGATCGGTGAATTCGATCCAAACGCCGGCAACGAAATCGTTAAGCCGGAAGTCAAGATCACGAACCCAATCACCGGGCCATTGGAAGCCTATCATCCGCTCATGCAACAGGTGGCGGCATTGGGCATCGAGCATGCAGTGAATCTGTTCAATGCCTCAGAAGGTCGCTACCCGAATTCGTACGACGAATTCATGGCACGCATTATCAAGGAGAATAACATTCGCCTGCCGGTTCTTTCGCCTGGGCTGGAATATCAGTACGATGTCGAAAACCACAAGCTGCTGGTGATTCGAGCGGGTGCAGCAAAAGCACCGTAGGTGGTGCCTGAGCACTAATTCGGAATGAAATTCCTGAGGAACGTGTGACTCTGGCGGAGCGATTTCAAGCGTTCATCTAGGCTGCCTTCGTAGGCGCGGTCTTCGACTTCCACACAGACGGGGCCGCGATAACCGCAATCCGTGAGCGTGGAGAAAAACTGGCCCCAGTTGACATCGCCCATGCCCGGCAGTTTCGGAGTGTGATACTTTGAGGGATGCGCCATGATGCCGACTTGATTCAGCCGATGTCGATCGATCCGGACGTCCTTGGCATGAATGTGAAACAGCTTGTCACTAAAATTACGCATCGGAGCCAGATAATCCATGTGTTGCCAGATCATATGCGACGGATCGTAGTTCAAGCCGAAGCAATCAGAATGAATGTCTGAAAACATACGCGTCCAGATCTCAGGCGTCGTCGCCAGATTCTTTCCGCCCGGCCATTCATCGGCACTGAACAGCATCGGGCAATTTTCAATTCCGATACGAATTCCACGATCCTCAGCCAGATCAATGAGTGGTTTCCATGTTGTCAGGAAGCGAGGCCAGTTGTCATCGACAGACAGCGTCCAGTCGCGACCCACGAACGTATTAACATGGGCCAGTCCCAGCCGATATGCCGCTTCGATGACCACATGCAGATGAGCGACCGCAGCGTCTGCTTCCGCTGAGTTCGGGCTGAGCGGATTGGGATAGTACCCCAACGCACTGATCAGCACGCCGGTGGCGTCGGTTGTTTTTCGGATGTCAGACACCAGATGCTCAGTCATGTGCACGACATCAATGTGACTGACGCCCGCATAGCGCCGATCCGCCTTGCCAGCAGGCCAGCAGCAGACTTCAACGCAGTCATATCCAATTTCCGACGCAATCAGCAATGTGCGGTCGAATGTCTGTTCAGGAAGTATAGCACTTACAAATCCAAGCTGCATGGGAGACTTTCGTGTTGTGGTGGAGTTACTGGGAGTCTTGTGAGCCGAATGGCACCAGCCACCGGTGTGTTGCAGGCACAGTTAGCGGCGGCGAGCACCTTTTCGCTCAGCACGTTACGGCGAAGTTTCGCCGGAATCCTGAGGATACAAAATTAATCGATCATGACACAGCAGGATGAGATCCATGCGACCGTCGGACGTCACGTCTGCCACAATGCCTTCGCGTGGTTCTGTGCCACGATCGTCTTCGGCTGATACCAGACGCTTTTCTTCGAACACGCGAAAATGAGTCGCTTCCTGAAGTCCGGTATCGGGATCAAACTTCAGGATTTCAAGACCATCAATGCTGGTGTCGATGACAGTCAGATCTACCTGTCCATCTCCATTGATATCACCCACGATGACGTCGGCAGGATAGGTGGTATCGCGTTCCGATTCGAACGTCGCCAGTTCCTCCAATTCTGAATCGGACCGCCCTGAGTACAATACCGAGAAATGCTGGGCACCGACGAGCAATAAATCGCTGCGGCCGTCTCCATTAAGATCCGCGACCAGCGTTGAACTGAATTGCATGGCCCCCAGATCGACTTCCTTCCACGGTCGGTAAATGCCGTCCTGTTTTCGCATGATTCGGAGCTTATTGACGCCGGTATCGACCAGCGCGATTTCATCGCCAGGCTCCTGGTCCAGGTTAAGCACCGCGACACCTTCAAGACTGGCTGATGATTCACCGGCATTGAACTGATCTTCGACTTTCCATCCGTCTCCACCGAACGACAACGAGCGAGCAAATGAATCGCGGGCGACCAGCAGTCGGTCGTTACTCACAAACACTCTGCCAGCCGACGACACTCCCAGATCAAGCCTTGCTTTTTCCTGAGCGACCTCAAGCGAACCATCTTCCTTCTGCAGCAATACCTGCACTCCCGCTTTGGATGTGCCAGTCGGGACGGACAGCAAATCTGTCCTGCCATCGCTGTTGACATCCATCCGGACTAACCTCACGCCACGACTGCCGACTGCACCGGCCAGTTCAATTTCCTTGCCTTCTTTTGCGGGCAACCATTCGCCAGATTCGCTTCGAACCAATCGCTGAAATGCGAGCTTCGTGCTGGAACCCGAACCCATCGTGAGCGCCACCACAATCTGAACGGTCTCACCCGACCTGAGTAAATTCACCGCAGCCAGTTCACTGCCTTCGGGCTTCTTAAGAATCGTCTGAGGGAACGTAATGCGACCGCCATCATAATGACTTGTCGCCACCACGCCCTCTTTTCCGCTTAACAGTACCATGTCCAGCACGCCATCTGCGTCCAGATCGGCGGTAGCGATGTCTGTCACTCCCAGCAGGCCTGGAAAAGTTTCTGCCATGCCCAAGCCATCGATTCCGTTCTGACGGTAGAGCAGCAACTGGGCCTGTTCGGAATCAGTGACCACAACATCATTTAGTTTATCGCCGTCAACATCCCCGATCGCGACGCCCCGATCACGATTAGCACCGGACGGGCCGATCCCGTACTGCAGCAACCGCGTCGGCACGGTGCCGTCTTTCAGTGTCGCGGATTGAAGTGACGAGATTTGAACGCGGCCCGTGCGGGAGTCTACCGTCACAACTTCGTGGCCTGGCTTCTGATCAACGTTAGCCAACGTAACTGATCGGGGTTGCTGCAGACCGAATCTCATCTCCGGCCCCAGGCGACTGTCGTTGGTCTGAAGTCGAGCACACAAGCCACGAGTTGAACCTTCGTTAGCCAGATAACAGATATCGTTACGACCGTCACCGTTGAGATCAGCAACCTGCACCATTGACAACTGTGGAGAAGTATTGATAAGCGATTGCGGCGTCTGCATTTCGCCTTTGTCGCTCTGCAGGACAACGTACGTGACATTCTTGCCCAGCACGACGATATCATCGCGGCGATCGGAATTCAGATCGCCTGCCGCGATCATCCAGGCGACCGGTTCAATTCCCGGAAGCCGAGTGGTCCAATTCTCTGTCCATTCCAACTCGCCCGGTGCAGGCTGATAACGAACGATCAACTGGTCGGGCGATCCAATGCAGGCCACATCCAGGCGTCCATCGCCGTTGAAATCTCCAGTGGTCATGCCTGCCAGAGTTTTATCTACGGAGATTGCCCGAATGTCGAATCGCCAGTCGGAAGTGAGGTCGTTCGTTTTACCGCTGGATTTTGCCGCCGCCTGATCCGGCTGACTGAGCTGAGCCAACAAACGCAGACAACTACCGTGATTGTCAATTACCAGAATGTCGGTCAATCCATCGCCGGTAAAGTCCGCTGCTTGAAGGTTGAATGCGCGCGGATCCAGTTTGAAAAGTTCGATCCCGGCGAAACCGTAGAACTGGGCGATCTCGTTCGGTTTATCTGCACGCTCGCTCGCGACTCCGACCATCGATGGACTGAAACAGGAAGAAATTATCACAGCGACAAGGCACAGCAGACACGGAAACCGCATCGAATAACTCCCGGGGAGGGCAAGGTGGAACAGGACACCGGGTCGCAACCGAGCCATGAATTATCATTCACTACTGGTATCGGCTCCCGTGCTGCATTCTCAAACCCAGACGCGATCGTTGCAAGCGTCGGATGGCATTCAATGGCGGAGAGCGAAGAGTTTGGTGGTCACTTCGCTGGACATCGCCATTTTTGTAAGTCAAACGGGTGTTTCTACTTCCGGGCATTGCCAAGCGCATAAAAAAGGTGACCGCGAGTTTACGGTCACCTTTCCTGAGACTTCAAAAGTCCGATCATGATCCGGAATCAATCCGAATTAGTCCTGATAATCGACTTCGATGTAGCCACGCTTGATACGAACATCGACGGCAAATTCGCCATAATCGTAGCGAATTCTGTCACCGTCGCGACGGCTGCTGACTTCCTCGCATGCACATGCCGGAACGCAGATCTGAATGCACACGCACTGCGGACCACAGCAGCCATCGTCGCCACAGGGATCCTTTACTGTGATGATCTTCGTCACCGCACAAGGAGCCATCTCATCCAGATCCTTGTACTTGACGCGTGTGAACAGTGTTCCCGTGTAAGCGGCAGGATCCACAAATGTCATTGGTTCGCCCATGACAACCCCTGATCCGCCATATGGGATTTCAGGGACGGGTATCAATTCCTGACCTGCCTGAGAAGCTCCGGTCAACAGAATGACACACGCAGAACACAGCTTTGCAATACTCTTCATCTGAATCCTCTTTCTCTTCAGAACCAAAATCTTCGCCGCTTGCCTGACAATCAAATTGCCGAGCGGCCGCAGAAGCACCAGACGCTTGCATATCTGTCTAAACTTGCCCTGCAAACCATTGCTAGGCAAGCCGCTTTTTCGAGATCCGGAGAACCAGTCGGCATCCGCTGCCGATCGCCCCAGTCACAATGCCTCTGTTTGCTGTATTGTTCAGGAACAATGCGAGGCGTCAAGTGTCCTGATAAACTATTCCGAATTCGTAGTCTACGTGAGACACGTCATCGCCTACCGTTCCGGAAAGACCCCGTATTTTCGCATTTTGTTGTACAGCGTCACTCGGCTGATTCCAAGATGTTTGGCGGTATTCGTGCGACTGAATTTGTTGTTCAGCAGCGCCTGTTCAATGATGTCTTTCTCCGTGACTTCGATTCGATTTTCCAGCGATTCGCCCTTGCGAACAGCGAAGAATGCGGCAACCGAGGGATCATTCGCCGGACCTGAAATACAGTCGATAACGTGCGTTGGCAAAGTGTCAGCCGTCATTTTTCCGTTGCGGCTGTAAATTACCGCACTGCGGATCGCGTTTTCCATTTCCCGGACATTGCCCGGCCACGGATACTGGAGCAGACATTCCAGAAATTCCTGAGTGATCTCAACGACTTCGATCCGCAACTGCGCCGCATGGTGATGCACAAAGTACCGCGCAAGCGGTTCTATGTCGGGCATGCGTTTTCGCAGCGGTGGAAGCGTGAAGCTTAGTGTGTTCAGCCGGTAATACAGGTCGGGGCGAAAACGTCCCTGTTCGACCAGCGGCTGCAGTTGCAGATTACTCGCTGCGATGATTCGAGCTTTCACCGACAGCGTGCGGTTCGATCCGACAGGTTCAAATTCGCCCTTCTCGATCACGCGCAACAGTTTAACCTGTTGATCGGGCGTCAGGACGTCAATTTCGTCCAGCAGAATCGTTCCGTTGCCTGCGACCAGAAACTTTCCATCTTTGTCCGCATGCGCGCTCGTGAAAGCGCCTTTCACATGGCCGAACAACTCGCTTTCAATCAGTTCTCCCGGCAACGCTCCGCAAGCGACGTGCAGAAAAGGATCACTGGAGCGCAGAGACATTTCGTGGATCAGGCTGGCGAGATGCGTCTTGCCTGAACCGGTTTCGCCAATGAGCAGAATCGTAACGTTGTGTCGCGCGGCAATGTCCAGACGGCGAAGCATCGTGCGAAGTTCGGGTGTTCGCGTGCGAAACCGTTCAGCCATGCTGCCAACGTCGTCTGCTGAGACATGGGATTCACGGCCTGCCGAAGCTGGATGGCTGACCAATTTGGGCCTCGTCGGCACGTCTGCGGGAACCAGTGCGTCCGGCGACGCTGTGGTGACAGTGTCATATGAGCCGCATGAATCCATTTTGTTCGGGTCGATAAGCGATTCAGCTTTGGCTGTGAGCGGCAACAAAATCTCCTCAGCTAGGTCGTAATAGTTCTCATCGTGATTCGATAATTCGATGATACCGCAGAACGGGGCGATCTCCTGAGGAACTCGGTCAGCAGTGAGTTGATCGGGAACACAGATCAAAGCCGCCTGACCGGATTTAATGTTGCTGATCGCCGCGAACGTGCGAGCGAGCTGCTGAGGAGAACATGACCGAACGTCAAAGATCGAAAAGTCCGGCGAATGCAGTTGAATCATCTGAGCGGCATCGGGAATAGAATAGCACTCCATCAGTCTGCAGCGACCGGCGAGTAAACTGCCCAAACTGCGAAGGAATCCCGGGGATTCACTGCAGATTAAAGCGACGTCAAGAACCTTCACCGTGCCACCTCTGTCTATCGTAAAAACTGTCGTCATCCGATTCAGTTCACTCGCCGTTCGCGATACTCATGTGAGTTCGCCGACGTCCGTTTTGAACTGATCGTTTACTTACTGCATTTTTGACTGAACAAAAACGATGCCATGAGCGCAAAGAGTGTCAAGCGACGCAAACAACGGGACTTTTCGTTTTTTTGAAAACATCACTCGTTGCCTCAGAACAACAGTTGATGCCGCAACGCAACGGTATCTCGCGTGTCGCGACAGAATCCACCGCAACCGTTAGACTAAAACGCAACCGTGACGGCTCTGTACTCTGCTGAGGCATAATTCGGGCTCTTGACGGGTAAGACCCCGCCTGTCCTTAATTCTCGAGTCCGCTATGGGCGGAGGTTGCTGTGTTCAAAATGAAATCGTTCAGCGTGATTCCTGCCCGCAAGTTCATTCTGATCGCCGCATTTCTGTCCCCGTTCATCGTATTCAGCGCAGTCTTCAGTCAGTCCACCGAACATTCCCATGTGTCTGACCGAGCCACTTTGATTGTGCTGGCCCCGGTGGGGCCTGTGTTTGTCGATCTGCATTTGACGGTGAGTCGAATTCCCTATCGCGAATGGGTGGCTCGATTTCTGGCGACCGACATGGATCTCGATCAATCCGGGCGTCTGGATGGAACGGAGCTTAGCCTACTCACGGACGGTACAAGGACGCTTGCCGGTGTCAAAGATTCCGCTGAAATTCTGAAGGCGATAAATGCTGTCACTGACGATGTCGCCGTAGACGACTTTATCGCCTGGCTCCGAAATCGTATTCCACGCGCGTTTGATCTGATTGCACAGCCTCAGGCAGCCGACGACGCAGTGCGACTGGCGTCGCTGCTGGACACGGATTACGACGGTGCGATTTCAGAGGAAGAACTGAAGTCTGCGTCGCGAACACTCCGGTTTCGCGATCTGGATAATGACGAAACCTTCAGCGTTTCCGAATTGCTTCCCTATCGCGATCCACGCAGCCAGAACGCCGCTGTCGCGCCGGACGCCGTGAGTCTGCCGTTCTTCCACGTCATCGATCACGAATCCGCCCAACGCGCCGCCGAACGCATCGTAAATCGCTACGGCCATGACGGGCAGATTTCAGCGGAACTGCTCCGTCAGCATGCCGGAATCAACGACATTCCGAATTCCCCGAACACGGCAATGATGATCGACGACATGCTGGCCGTTATAGAAATGCCGCGATTCCATATGATCATGGAAGTCAGTCTGTCGGTAAAGGCGAATACGAGCACCATCAAAGTTGCCATCGATCGTGAAGCATCCGCGTTCTGCAAACCTGATGCAAAGCAGAAATTTGGAGAATACAGTCTAACGATCGACGGTATGCCACTAAAAGTGACGGCTTTCGGTGGCTTCGCGAATGATCGGCGCAGCACGCAGGGATTCCTGGGGCAGACGTTTGTGATGTCGGATGGTGACCGGAATCAGTATCTGGATGAAAGCGAATTCCCCGGCATGATGGAGGCCCTGAATCGATCAGGCGTCCGGGCCGAGTTCACCGCTGTTGATCTTGACGGCGACACGAGGGTCACGCGGGAGGAAGTGTTTTCGTTCGCTAGGCGAGACCAGATGGCAGCGGCGAGCCGTGTTGAAGTGTCTGTCAAGCAGGATGGGAAAACACTCTTTGGATTATTGGACAAAAACAGTGACCGACGCCTGTCCGCCCGAGAAGTGCGTTCTGGTGGCGAAGTTCTGAAAACGTACGACTTCAATCAGGACAACAGGTTTGCGGATTCAGAACTGGGAACAGAGTTCGTGCTTGCCTTTAGTCTGGGACAGCCGGAATTTCGGCGCAAGTCGGGGCAGACGGACTTGATGTCAATGCAAATGGGAGCCGGAGACGCCATTCTGCCTGGATCAGATTCACTGAGTGGCCCGGAATGGTTTCGCCGCATGGACCGCAATCAGGATGGCGATGTTTCATCCCGTGAGTTTTTAGGTCTGGCGCAGCAATTCGTGCAGATCGACAGCGATAGCGACAAACTGATCTCCGCCGACGAGGCCATGGCTATTGATGGCAAGCAGTAAGGCAAGCGGCAGAAGAGAATTTACCGTAACGGAGCTTTTGCGAAGCCAGATCTCCAATGAATTCTGACGAATTCAGCGACGGGACCGGGAAAGTCTATTCTGCCGCTTGCCTAACGACCTTGCCAACTCGTCGGTGCAATTTCTTGGCCCGGCGTCACCGGTGTTTGGTGACTGGCTCCGCGCCATTGAGGTAGTTGATTGTCTGAATTGACGCGCTGACCGATTTGTCGTTGCGGTACACTGTGCGACACGGTCTGGAACGAGTTGTTGGGGTCTGCGTTCGCTGTCGGTTGAATGGACTGACTGGCCATTCCGAACTGAGCTGGTTGCTCGCTGACCGGCGGCAGCAGCGTTGGCGGCTCTGTAGGCTGATGGGAATTGGCTTCGCTGGACACGTATGGCAGCACCTGACCAGAGGCCCGAGCGCGATTCGTTGACGCATTTCGAATGCTTGGCGTTTCAATGGACACTGGTTCGAACCGATCGATCTTCGCTCGGTTCGCGATGACCTGCGCCGACGGACTGGAAGACGGGTAAGTTGGCGTCGAATTTCGGTCACGCGAATTCTCAGGAGACAGCTGAGCCAGCATCGCGCGGGTTTTTTCAGCAGTCCTAGCGTCCGGATGAGTCTGCATCGCATTCTTAAACCATTCAGCGGCTTCAGCGTCATTTCCCTGTTCATGCAGAACGTAGCCGATATTGTAGTTGGCTGCGGATTCACCGACAGCGTACGTTAGATGCGACAACGCTTGGTCATATCGGTGACTGCGGGCAAACGCGACACCAAGTTCATACCTGCAAACCTGATCGTCCGGGTTGACGGCGGATGCATCTTCAAACGCGGCAATAGCTTTCGGCCAGTCTTCCTGCTGAGTGTAAAGTCGGCCAAGCTCCAGTCTCACGGGGGCGTTGTCCGGTCGTGTCTTTGCGACTTCAGTGAGGATGTCTTCCGCCTGCTGCACGCGACCGCACGAAAGTTCAATGCGTGCCAGCCCCAGTTGCGCTTCTACGTTGTTCGGATAGGCGATCAGCAGCTCGCGATACTTCTTGCGGGCTTCACCATATTCTCCGATATCTTCCTGCCAGAGCGCCCAAGCGAGTAGTGTTCCTTCCGGATCTTTCTTGAACATCTTCTGAGCTTCACGGAATTCGGGGCTGAGTCTCTCATCGCCGCCAGTTTTCGCCACCGGCGTCGAATCGTTCTTGTGGGAGCCCAGGGACGTGAACGTGTCTCGAAACGGTATCTTCAGGCCGTTCATCGCGCAACCGGAACAGAATCCCAGCCCCGCCATGACAAGTACTACGTTCAGTTTTCCGCGAATCATCGAGCACCTCCTTGCGCGCATTGCCTTTTCTGAATTCGTCCATCCGGGAACGCTGTCTTCAGCAGAAAATGCGCCTGCGTGAACTTGCAGGCTTCACCGTCGCCGCCACATAATGAATTCCGGCAGTTTCCAACAATTTAACCCCGTTATCAGACTCATCTAGGCACAGGCCCGCCCGGGCCCGCGTACAACAGTGAAAGGAGAATTCGTTGGTTCAGCTTTCTGACAGGCATCCAGTTTACGACAGCAACTCCGGATAAATGCATCCGGCACCAATGACGCCACCGCCAAGGCTCTCGCAAATCTCGATCAGCGTTTCCCACAGAGACAATGCGTAACCAGGATCCACCCATATCCGATACGAGGCAATCCCACCGATCGTGTCGGGTAGTATGCAGCAACTGATACCGGCGACGCGCGTAAAGACTGCCTGCCGGGGAATCCCATCCCGGAAATTAAGACCACACGTTTGCGAGAGGACTGCCAGCGCGCGTGATCCGGTCAGCAGAAACGTGGCTTCCTGGTGTTCGACCTGAAAGATCTGACCATGCGGCAACTTGAGTTGCCGGGCGATCGCCGACACGGATTCGTTGCGAATTCCGCTTTCCAGAAAGAACTCTGACGAACCAAAGCGAACGATCAGGCCACCGTCAGCAAGCGGAAGTGATTCAAACATCATTTTCGGCACTTGCAGATTCGCATTCCGAAGCCAGAGTTCCGCGTCGCGTCCCTTCAGGCCGAATTTCCGGAGCCCGCTCATATCACAGATTCCCAGCAATTCCATCGTCGTCCGTTCGGCGGCGGCGGAATGAAAGCGAACCGCAAATGAACTTCCATCGATGACTTGAGGCTGCGCGCCATGAGCATCCAGCCAGTCCTGGATCGGACTTCGCTGAGTGGCAGTATCAGGGAGTTGCGTCATTATGTTTCTTGGCTCTGCTTGAGTTCTTTTCGTGCCAAAATAAACCAGCGAATGACCCCCTCATCCGGCCTATCGGCCACCTTCTCCCCCTTTCAAGGGCGAGAAGGGACCAGATCAACGCTGCAAACTATTGTCCGTAAATCACGTTACAGAAATCACGTTACAGAATTTCGTCGCCACCAGGTGGCAATGTCCAATGAGTTCATTTTTGCCGACTGCTTTGAGCATCATAGAACGGCAACGTTACCACATGTGCTGAAGTCCATGTGCCGTTATCCAGTCGGATTTTAACTCGTGTTCCAGGTTGGGCAAGGTCGGGCCGGACGAAGCCCATGGCAACAGGATGGCCCAGCGTCGAACGCGGGGCAATGCTTGTAATTCGCCCCACAATGTCCGATCCCGCGATGATCAGCTGGCATTCCTCCGGAAGTGGTCCGGTCGAGTGCTCCGGAAACTCGAGTCCGACAAGTCGCCGGGTCAGCGTTTTTCTGCGAATGATGTCAAGACTGCGCGATCCGACAAAAAACGGTTTGTCCTTCCCAATCGCCCACGCCACGTCGGCCTCATACGGATTGGTCAATGCGTCCGTGTCCTGACTGACAATCAGGTGACCCTTTTCCAGACGCAGCAGCCGCTGTGCTTCCAGGCCAAATGGACGGATTTCGATGGATTCACCAGCCCGCATGAGCGACGTCCAGACATGCAGTCCGTATGACACGGGTACATGAACTTCATAGCCCAGTTCGCCGACAAAACCAACCCGCATCACCGTGGCCGGCACACCGGCAACCATGCCCTCGCGGACGGCAAGGTAGGGGAATGCATCAGGAGACAAGTCGACGTCTGTCAATTGTTGCAGAACATCGCGCGAGTGTGGACCGGCGATATTCATCCCGGCCAGATGTCCGGTCGCATTCATCAGCGTGACATTCATTCCCCAAATCATAGCCCACCGCTGCATCTCGCGATAGAATGCAGCTGCACCGCTGCTGGTTGCCGTGACATAGAAACGATCGTCAGCGAGTCGCGCTATCACACCATCTTCGACGATGACGCCGCTTTCGTCGCAGGCCAGACCATAGCGAACCCGACCGACCGGCTGCTTGGCAAAACGCCCCGTATAGATTCGTTCGAGAAATTCAACGGCATCCGGACCGTTGACCCGAAGTTTCCCGAGAGTACTGACGTCGATCAGGCCAACATTATTTCGAACATTGACAGCTTCGGCAAGTATGCACTGGTCGCGCGTGCTGCCAGCGGCCTTGTAATACTCCGGTCGCAGCCAGACACCCGCATAGATCATCTCGGCGCCAGCGCGTTCATGCCATGCATGGACCGGCGTCCGTCGCTGCGGATGGAATCGTCGACCGGCCAAATGGCTCAGCGGAACAGGCTGGTAAAACGGGCGGGAAGTGGTCGTCCCGGTTTCGTTGATCGACTTGTTATTCAATTTTGCGAGAATCCGCACGGCGTTCACGTTGGACAGTTTTCCTTGGCTGGGTCCCATTCCGACCGTCGTGAAACGCTTGATCAGCTCGATGTTGTCGTAGCCTTCCTGATGTGCATTGCTGAAGTCTGCCAGATGCAGATCTTCATCGAGATCGACAAAGTTCTTTTTCCCGGCATGGGAAAATATGGGATACGGATGGCTGGGCGGCGCTGCCTGATGTTTCGGTGCTTCCGGCAACTCGCCGTCAAATCGTCCCAGATAAGCGGCTGCAGCGAGTCCGGCACGATTTCCATCGTCGATCTGATCGCTAGGGTCGAATACGCCATTCACTCGTCCGGCCGCAAACAAGCCGTCAGGCATGTCGCGAGGCATGAGTTGTTCGACGTGATCGGCGTGGTGGAATCGTCCGCCCGCCTGGTAAATGAGTCCACCGTTCGGGGTCCAGCCGACGCTCATCACAATGCCGTCGCATTCGATGTACGTTTCCGACTGGCTGATCGGACGCCCTTCGTTGTCCAGTCGGCAGATCTTCGCTCCCCGGATGCGCTGGTTTCCATTCGAAGGCACCGCTTCAATGACGGTCTGTCCATTGCGGATAGATATACCGGCGGCGGCGACCCGTTGTGTCAGTTCCGTCGATTCCCCGCCATGCCGCAAATCAACCACGGCTGCCACAACTACACCAGCATCGTGCAGATCGAGCGCGACGCGATAACCGTCGCTGTTAGCCACGAGTACCACAGCTTGGTCGAGCGGTTTCACTGCATAGAGATGAATCAGCCGCTGGGCCGCTGATCCCAGCATCACGCCTGGGAGATCATTGTTCTGGAAGACCGCCGGTTGTTCGAAACATCCAGTGGCCACGAGCATTCCCTTCGTTCGCAGTTTTGTCAGACGATGGGCATCGACCAGCGCAACCCAGTTGTCTGCATACCAGCCAGCGGCCTGCGTGCCACAGCGAAGTTCGATGTTATGATGCTGCTCGACTTGTTCCCGCATTCTCGCCAGATGACCGTTGTGAGCAGTATCGCCATTCCATTGCCATCCAAGGCTGCCGCCTGGCCTCGGCTGTTCATCGACTAGGACGACATGCAAGCCCTGCTCCGCCGCAGCGATGGCGCCCGCCATTCCAGCCGGTCCGGCACCGACAACCAGCAAATCACAGAACGCATAGTCTTTCGGTGACGGTACGCAATCGTTCGTCGGATGGATGTGACCGAGCCCGGCGACTTTCCGCATCTGCCCTTCATAGAACGGAAACAGCCAGCGCGGTGTATGGAAAGCCTTATAGTAGAAGCCGACCGGAAGAAAACGGCTGAACCATCCCATGATCCGCATGCGATCGCGTTCGAGACCGCCGATCGTATTGACCGAACGCACGTCGAGTCCCGGTTCGATCGGGAGCATGTCGCCGCGCATGTTAGTCCGACCGCCGTTTTCAACGATAACATTTGCATCGTGCCCGGCGAGGCTGTAGACACCTCGTGGCCGGTGATACTTGAAGCTGCGACCGAGAAGCCGAACATCGCTCGCCCACAGGGCGGTCGAAAGCACGTCCCCGGCAAAACCGCGATAGCTCCGGCCCTCAAACCGAAACTCAACGGGCTGGCTGCGATCAATCCATTCACCTTCGCGTGGCGGTAATCGTCTATCCATCAATGTTCTCCGCATCGAACAGGTATGTCCGAAGAATCTCATCTGTCCGGTTGTCGCGTTGTGCAATGAACCATGTGCCGCTTGGCACATGATACCACCATTCGCGTTTGACTCCGGGCTCGCCGAGGCGATTGAACACGTAATCGGCCCACTGGCCATCCGTTGCGGCCGTCGGATCGGGCATGGTCCGCACTTCGCCGCCGAAGTGAAACTCCTGGAGCGGACGAGGACCGTTAACCGGACAGTTCATGATTTTCATGGTGAATTAATGTCCCACCGAGGCCGCGCCCTTTTCGCCAACCAGTTCAAACTCTGCGAATCGCGACAGATTAAACGACTCAATCAATTCGTGATTGCGATCTTGAGCCAGCGTATGAGCCATCGTCTTGCCACTGACCGGAGTTGCCTTGAATCCCCATGTGCCCCAGCCGGCATCAATGTAGAAACCTTTGATCGGCGTGGTGCCCATGATCGGCGAAAAATCGGGCGTCATGTCGCATAGTCCCGCCCACTGACGCAGGACTTTGATGTCCCCGAGGCACGGGAACAAATCCAGCAGTCCGGCACACATGCCTTCCGCGAAGTCCAGCGTCGATCGCATCGAAATCAGCTCGTACGGATCAAGCGATGCACCGGCGACCAGCTCCCCTCGCGACGACTGACTCACATACAGGTGCAGACTGGCCGACACAACGATGTTGCTCAGCCACGGTTTCAGAGGCTCTGTCACCAACGCCTGCAATGGATGAATGACCAGCGGCGTTCGCAGCCCCACCATTTGCGTGACATTCGTCGTCCAGCCGGCGACCGCCGACAACACTTTGCGTGTCTTGATGAATCCTCGGTCGGTATGCACTCCCGCAACTGCACCGTCGCGAATCTCAATGTCGGTCACCGTTGTCTGCTGATGGATTTCGACGCCGCGTTGATCCGCACCGCGAGCATAGCCCCAGGCGACCGCGTCGTGCCGGGCAATGGCTCCTGGTGGATGATAGAGGGCTCCATAAATGGGCGCCTGATGACCGCCTACAGTCAGATCGATTTCCGGGACAGTTTCTTTGATAAACTCCGGACTGACAACTCGGCTGTTGATTCCAAGGTGCTTGTTCACTTCAGCCCGCCAGCGCTGCGTTCGCAGCGACGCCGTTGAATGTGCGAGTGTGAAGTGGCCGCGTTCCGAATAAAACAGGTTAAGGTTCAGTTCCCGCGAGAGGTCCTGAAATAGCTCAACACTGCCCTGATAGAAACGGACACCTTCGGGTGTAAGATAGTTCGAGCGAATGATGGCCGTGTTGCGCCCCGTACCTCCGCCACCGATGTAGCCCTTTTCAACGACCGCAACGTTGGTGATGCCATGATCCTTCGCGAGGTAATACGCCGCCGCCAGACCGTGGCCTCCACCCCCAATGATCACCGCGTCGTATTCATCCTTCAGCCGGTCCGGCGCGCGAAACATGCGAGGTTCGGGATGCTTTTGGCTTAGAGCAAACTTGAGGAGTCGGTAGGGCATCAGCAGTCAAGATTCGAAATTCGAGAATGAAATCGTTAAGGCACGCGGCTCAGCAACAGATCAAAAGTAAGTCAGGTATTTGGAGATCTCCCACTCCGTTACTTGACCTGAATACGCTTGCCATTCATTTGTCTTCAACCTGATGAACTCTTCGGCGATGACGCCAAGTGAGCCTTTGATGACTTCGTCATTACGAAGTTCATCGATGGCTTCCAAAAGTGATTGCGGCAGGATTTTGATGCCCCGTTCACGGACTTCCGCCAAAGTTCGTTCGTACATATTGCCGAGATTCGGATCGCCGGGATCGATTTTATTCTCGATCCCATCCATGCCTGCCTCAACGTATGCGGCTAGGACAAGGTACGGATTGCAGCCTGCCGACACCGTGCGGTCTTCGAAATGGCCGGGGCCAGCCGTGCGAATCATCTGCGTACGGTTATTGTCGCCGTAGGTGATAAAGGCGGGTGTCCAGGTAAAACCGCTCCGAGTTGAATTGAGGCCCACGCCCAGTTTCAGTCTCTTGTAGCAATTCACCGTGGGACTGGTCACGCCACACAACGCACGCGCGTGACGCAGCACGCCCCCGACAAAATGATATCCCGCCTGGGAACAACCAAGGCCACGCGGGTCAGCAGGATCTGCAAAAGCTCCCCGACCACTCTTGGCGTCTGCCAGATGGAAGTGAATGTGCAGACCACTTCCCGTGCGATCTCCAAATGGTTTCGCCATATGTGTGGCGATCGCGCCATACTTCTTCGCAATCTGTGACGTCGCCATCCTGAAGAACGTAATGCGGTCAGCGGTTGTCAGCGCGTCCTGATAGTCGAAGTTGACCTCGAACTGACCGTTCGCGTCTTCATGATCGGCCTGGTAGACACCCCAGCCCAGCTGATTGAGTGAGCTTGTCAGTTCCTGCAAATACCCCATCGCAGGAGCCATCGAGCGAAAGTCATAACACGGTTTTGGGAGCGAGTCCACCTTGTCCGGATCCCATGGGGCGATTGTGCCGTCTGCGTTGCGGGTGACCAAAAAATGCTCCGGCTCCATCCCTACGTTAAAGACATATCCCTTATCGCGAACGGCAGACAGAATGCGTTTCAGATTCGTTCGCGGGCAATACGGGTGTGGCTCGCCGTCAACAAACAGGTCGCACGCAAAACGAGCCGTGTTGGGCATCCACGGCAGCGGCGTATAGCTGTCTAGGTCGATGCGGGCCAGCATATCGTGTGAATGCGGCCCCTGCCCGACGCCCTCGACAGCAGCCCCCGCAAAGCCCGCTCCGTCGTCGAGTACGCTGTCGAATGACGACACCGGCACCATCTTGACCTTCGCCGATCCATGAACATCCACAAACTGGGCAAGGATGAATTCAATGCCATCCTCTTTCATCTGTTCCCGAATTTTTTCTCGATCACTCATTCTGCTCATTCCTGAAGCGAACCAATTTTGCTGACACTAACGTTTTCTATGTGTGAGTGCTTTCGCCCAACCAATTTGCGTGGAAAAAAGATGTGGAACACTAATCTGCACTAATCTTCGCTAATCCGGATTAGTGAAGATTAGCGCAGATTAGTGTTCTAAATTCCTGAATAAAACCTTCGCACATAGAATCCGTTAGAGTCAGCAATTTTGGATTCAAATTTAGAGGCCCTGACAAGAATGGGACAGGCACCCGTGCCTGCCTGTTTTTCCAGCGTTTTCAGAATTCCCGCAGGAGCCAGCCCCGGTTTTGTCAGGCGTTCTACGTGTTTCGGATTTCGAAATTCGGATTTTCGACTTACAACTTCCCCGGGATCCAGCTCGTGCCGGCCAGGGGCACCCTGGCCATCGCCGCAGCCTCGACAGTCAGCGCGACCAAGTCCTCTCTCTCAAGATGATGAACATTCGATTTGCCGCAGGCGCGAGCCAGAGTTGTGAGCTCCATATTGAGCACCTGCAGGTAGTTTTTCAACCGCCGGGCACCCACCTCGGGCGTTAGTCGGCGTTCGAGGATTGAGTCCTGCGTCGTGATCCCCACGGGACACTGTCCGGTATGGCAATGGTGACAAAATCCAGGGGCTGTGCCGAGTTTCGCGTAATCCTGAGTGGCATCGACATCGCGACCGTTCTCGAAATACGAATCGTGATTGCAACCAAGAGCGACCAGCACACCCTGCCCAATGGACACTGCGTCTGCTCCCAGCGCCAGCGCCTTGGCCACGTCAGCGCCCGTTCGAATCCCACCTGAAATAATCAACTGTACTTCGCCCACGACGTTCATATCTTCGAGGGCTTCCATCGCGAGCGGCAGCGCCGCGAGAGTGGGGATTCCAGTGTTCTCGATGAAAACCTGCTGCGTGGCCGCCGTTCCACCCTGCATTCCGTCGATGACGACAACATCGGCGCCCGCTTTGACAGCCAATTTCACATCTTCACGCACGCGAGTTGCCCCCAGCTTTACGTAAATCGGCACTTGCCAGTCCGTGATCTCACGCAATTCCTCAAGCTTGATCTTGAGGTCGTCCGGGCCGGTCCAGTCGGGATGACGGCAAGCCGAACGCTGGTCGATCCCTTCCGGGAGAGTTCGCATTTTGGCGACGCGAGGGCTGACCTTCTGACCGAGCAACATTCCTCCTCCGCCTGGCTTTGCCCCCTGCCCGATGACCATTTCAATCGCATCGGCCTTGCGCAGATCGTCCGGATTAAATCCATATCGTGATGGCAGGCACTGGTAGACCAGCGTTTTGGACGACTGCCGTTCCTCCGGAGTCATTCCACCGTCGCCGGTCGTGGTCGATGTACCTACTTCCGTAGCCGCTCGTCCGAGAGCTTCTTTCACATTCGCGGACAATGATCCAAAACTCATGCCGGCGATCGTGATTGGAATTTCCAGTACGACGGGTTTCTTCGCGTACCGCGTTCCGAGAACCGTCCTAGAAATGCATTTTTCGCGATAACCCTCGAGCGGATAGCGCGAGGCCGACGCGGTGAGGAATACCAAATCGTCGAATGACGGCACGGCACGCTTGGCACCCATTCCCCGGATTTCGTACAGACCGCACTCGGCGGCTTCGCGAATGTACCGCATCGCGCGACGATCGAGGGAAGCACTTTCTTCACGATGAATCGGCTTGGTCAATTCAGTACTCCTGATGGGCTTCTGCGTTCCAGTGGTAAAGACTGCGAGCCGAAGCGACCCGCTTGAATTCCCGCGAGTCGCAGTCGATCCCGGAGGCCGCGAGCAGGCCTGACACTCGTTCCAGATCCGCAGACTGCATCTCCTCTTCCCGAGCGTCGGCCCCCAGACTGTGAATCCGGCCGCGGACGTAGATCGTCGCCTCGTACAGGGAGTCACCTAGGTTTGGTCCCGCATCGCCACACACGACGAGCGTCCCAGCCTGCGCCATGAAGGCAGAAAAATGTCCAACGCTGCCGCCCACAACGATGTCGCAGCCTTTCATCGAAATGCCGCACCGCGACGATGCGTCGCCTTCGATGACGACCAGCCCGCCATGACCCGAAGCTCCCGCCGACTCGGACGCATGCCCCTTCACACGCACACTCCCGGACATGATGTTTTCCGCCACACTCCAGCCGACATTGCCATGCACCGTGACGGCAGCAAGCTTGTTCATGCCCGCGATGAAGTATCCAGCGTGACCCAGAATATCGACCGCAACGTCGCAGTCTAGGCCGACGGCGATGCTGTGATTACCGTCGGGATTAAGAATCTCCACGCGCTCAATTCCGCTGCCCGGAAGCTCGTGGTGCAGGTACTGATTGAGATCGCGGACACGCAGTCTTGCCAGATCAAATTGCTTCACAGTGTCCATGAGTAAATCTGTTCCGGGGCGGGTTCAAAGACGTTGGCCGTTTTGATCCGGGGAAGATGAGCGAGCGAACGAAATTCGGACGCGACAGCGACGTAGTCATCGGTCTCAGCGACAACGGCCGGCTTACATGCAAACGCATCACGCACCAAGACCATCCGATCCGCAGTCGCCATCAGGAACGTGAAAAAACCGTCCAGCTCGCTGAATGATGTTGCGATGGCCTGCTCCAGTGTGTCGCCTTCCCGCATCCGCCATTCCAAGAATCGGCAACCGGCCTCTGTGTCGTTGTCTGTCTCGAACGCAATGCCTCGGCTTTCCAGCTTGCGACGGATACTGTACGGATTCGAAAGCGACCCGTTATGCACAAGACAGAAATCCCGGCCTGCGGTGTAGGGATGCGCATGAGCCGGCGAAACTGCGGACTCCGTCGCCATCCGCGTGTGCCCGACAGCGTGACTCCCGTTGAGTTCTGTGAAGTGATATCGCCTCGCAATCTCATCAGGCGGGCCTTCATCCTTGAATATTTCGATCGCACTTCCAACCGAAACCAAGTTCACGTCGGAATGCGATTCCCGGAGCCAGGCTTTGAATCGATCGACCTGAATCGATGAGATCTCCATTGCATGGTTTTCAATGGAACGAATCGATCCCTCATTTCCCGTTTCGTGAATGAATCGTTCGTGAAAAGACTGCCAGTCGAAACCTGGACTCTCTGCGAACAGGCTGTAGCGGGTTTGTCCCGGCCCCAGCAGTTCGTGATACACAGCCAGCCCTGCGGAATCCGGACCGCGCGTGCCCATACACACGAGCATCGGCGTCACCAGTTGTCCTAGGCTCGCCCGCGTTTCACTCTTCTTCAGCAGCAGTCCAACAATCCCGCACACAGCGCACTCCGAGTGCTGTCATTACCCAAAACGCCTGACAAAACCGGAACTGGCAGACAAGGGTGCCTGTCCCGCTTTCGTTGCCTTTATACCTGCGAATTGCGATGCACGACAACCATCCCAGCCTTTTGACGTGCGATTCCTCAGTTTTGAATGGGATGACATCCCGCATTTTCTTCTAAACGCTCACTCTTCGCCGCAGACAGGAATCAAGCAGTACAGTCAGGACAGTTCAGGACAGTATTGAAGTACGTGTCTGTAAATTCGGACGTGTGATTGAATCTCATCCCGCGTTCCTATTACTCAACGCCATTTCCGGACGCGCCCGAGCTAACGTCTGGAAAATCGATTTTCGACGCGGGTTCAATTTACCTCCATCCTCCGTAGCATGACTTCCCGACATGCATTTTGGGGGCACATGGTTATGTCTTTGTCTTCAGCGTGTTTTGCTTCCCTTGTAATCATCTGTTATTTTCCACGCTTTGGTCAGCACAGGTCTTTTGCTGTCGAAGAATGTTCCGGGAAGAGGGCGGAGTTTCTGTCATTTCTCGCAGATCGTGGTTTCGGGGAGTTTCTGTATGCGACCGCATATTTGCGCGATGATCATTATCTGGGCTGGATGCCTGAGCGTCCAGACCTCTGCGAATCATACATTAGCCGCAGAAACAGAGTTGATCACTCTGACTGATCTGCAGCTGGGGTCTGAATGGATTCAACATCGAGTTGCTGTGCCGGAAGGTGAGCTGTCGTGTTTTCAGCGACCCGGTGAAGGGCCAACACTACTGCTGATTCCGGGGACGTTTTCTGACAGCAGAATCTATGCACTCACAGTACGTCAGCTGGATCCAAAACTTAATCTGATCATCCTCGAAAACCGCGGTCTGGGGGGCAGCTGGCCGCCTCCAGAGAAGTCTACCATCGAAAGCTGTGCTGAAGATGCGTTCGCAGTAATGGACGCACTGAAAGTTGACCAGTTCTACGCATCTGGTCACAGTCTGGGCGGAATGATTGCGCTCGAACTTGGCCAACGAAAGCCGGATCGCGTGCAGGGTATCGTTTCCATCGAAGGCTGGACGAATGCCAGCGCTGCCGAATTGGCATTTCAAGGGGACATGAAGTCCACGCTCTCACCGGCTCAACGGGACATACTGTCTGCATATCGAAAGGATACTTCGAACATCCAGGCAGACGTCGTCATTTTTGGCGGGACTCCGGGCGGAATCGCTGCCGCACTGGCGGCTGCGCGCCAAGGACGCAGCGTTGTGGTGGTGGAGCCACAGAATCATCTGGGCGGAATGATGGCCAGCGGTCTGGGAAAGAGCGACATTGAGAACCAGGAAAAAATTGGCGGCATCTTTCTGGAGTTCACAAAACGCATTTATGACCACTACGCAGCAACATACGGAAGTGATCATGAAAATGTGCGACTGTGCCAGAATGGCTACTACTACGAACCTTCGGTGGCGGAGCAGATGCTAAAGGAGATGCTCGACGAAACGCCCGGAATCACAGTGCTGAAAGGCTGGCGCTTGACAGAGGCCATATTGAAAGGGCATCAGGTCGTCGGTATCGAAGTGACTTCCCGCAAATCGAACGAGAAACGGAAACTCACTGGGCAAATTTTGATTGATGCGACATACGAGGGTGACCTGTACGCGGCGGCGGGTGCGGGTTTTCGTATGGGCCGCGAATCACGCGACGAATTCAAGGAGCCACATGCCGGAGTCGTCTATTTCGACTACCAGACTCAGCAGTTTCTTCCTGGATCCACCGGGGCAGGCGACGACCGACTGCCAGCCTATACGTTTCGGCTGTGCCTGACCACTGATCCCATGAACGCGGTACCGATGACGGCTCCTCCGACGGGTTACGATCGCAAAAACTATCTGGGGTATTTTGATGACCTGAGTGCGGGCCGACTGGCAGCTCCGAAATCGTACAAGCCTGGCCGCGGTTTTAATCCGGCGCATTTCGACACGCTGGTCCGGGCTTTGTCGGTCACTCCTTTGCCCAATCACAAGACCGATGTCAACATCAATCCCCGGCCACTGGGGTTCCCGTTCGCCGAAATGAACCGCGGTTATCTTGAAGCCGATGATGCCTTGCGTGGGCAGATTCGTGAGCGGCACAGGGAAATGGCACTGGGACTTTTGTGGTTCCTCCAGAATGACGCACAGGTCCCGGAAGCTCATCGTCAATTGGCGCGCGAACTGTCCCTGCCCAAAGATGAGTTTTCCGACAGCGATCATTTTCCGTTTCAGCTGTATGTCCGCGAAGGCCGTCGTCTAAAAGGGTTGTACACGCTGACTGAGCAAGACGTGACCGGCGCGACAGACCAGCAGACTGTTCATCATCAGTCCGACAGCATTGCCGTTGGGGAGTTTCCGATCGACAGTTTTCCGTGTCGAAAGAGACAGCCAGGTGATTCGAAAGTCTTGGAAGGTTATCTGGGAATGCTCGACCACATTACGAGGCCGTACGAGATTCCTTATGGCATCATGATTCCCGAGAAAATTGACGGTGTGATCGTACCGGTGGCAGCCAGCACAACTCATGTGGCGTATTCCAGTATTCGCATGGAGCCCACATGGATGGCACTGGGACAGGCTGCTGGTACCGCAGCCGATCTGGCGATTCGACATCGCGTTGCGCCTCGTGCTGTTCCAATTGCCGAACTTCAGGAAGCTCTGATTCAGCAGGGGCAGGTCCTAAGACATCAAGAGAATTTGCACGCCCCGCCGATGCTCTCCGGGACGTGGGTTCCTGAAGATTCTCGTTTAATTGATTTCACGAAACTGCCGCATATTCCTGCTGAGCATTCGGTTGTCAGCGACGTCCGAGCGGCCGGAAATGACCCAACAAAGGTGGATAAGTCTCAGGGCGGCGTGAATCAGCACAACTATCTGATCTTCCATCAGAATCAGTTCTGGATCATGTGGAGTGACGGGCCCGGAGTGGAGGACCGAGTGGGGCAGCGAGTCCGTTTTGCGACCAGCCCAGACGGATTGACGTGGTCAAAACCAGAATTTTTGACCCCTGAGCCACCAGGTTCGGGACCGGATTCTGAGTTTTACGGGAAGCGGACTGCTAAAGGATCTCGCTGGATCGCACGAGGCTTCTGGAAACGTGGCGAAGATCTCTTAGCGCTGGCTTCCCTCGATGAAGCAGCCGAGTTCTTTGGCCCAGGGCTAACACTGCGAGCTTTTCGCCTCGATGAATCGTCGAGCGAATGGCAGGATCAGGGTGTCGTGTTTGAAAACAGTATTAATAATTTCCCACCGGAACTTCTGCCTGACGGTCAGTGGATGATGTCACGGCGAACTCATGATTACAAAAAAACTGGAGTTCATTTCCTGATCGGCGGCCTTGAATCGATCAACGCCTGGAAATCATTTCCCGTTCTGGGTTCCAGCAGTGAACTGGCTGCCGAAGAACCGTTATGGTGGGTGCTTCCGGACAATCGATTGCTAGCACTGTTTCGAGACAACCGACGCAGTGGATTTGTGTATCGATCCTTTTCACTGGACAATGGTCGCACATGGAGTTCACCTGAGCCGACAAATTTCCCCGACGCCACTTCCAAACTGCATGGACTGCGACTGCGCGATGGTCGATTTGTTTTGGTTTCAAATGCCAATCCTGCCAAACGAGATCCACTGACAATCGCCGTCAGTAACGATGGTGTGACTTTTTCTCAGATGGGGTATCTGGTGGGCGAACGACACGTCGACTACCCTCATGTGATGGAACATGACGGGTCTTTGTTCGTCGCCTTCGCAGGAGGCAAACAAACGGTGGAGGTGCTTCGCATCTGCATCGATGACATGAACCGCACATTAAACGACGCGCAGCCTGTGCCTCGGTGAATTGTCAACGGTCTTCATTCCCATCGACTTGCATTCATTCGCGTTAAAATCGTGCGTCTGGTTCTGAGATGACTTCACGGTTGCGAATGACTCGCCAGTGAGCTGGCAACGGGGAGATCGCCTTCAGAGAAAGGCCGTGATGGATGAAACTTTCCCAACGCTTGGCCATTGACACGGCGAGGCTAGGCTTTGTTGTGCCGGCCCGTAGTGGAAAACAGCAATTCCTTACACGACCTAAACTGATCGCATGTTTAGTGGTATTTCCCGCAGAATATAGAGTTTGCCTAAAGTCGATCAGCACAGAAAAAGGCGGCGAACATATTGATGCCTTGAGTCGTTCCAGAGATGCTCGGGAGTGACGCGAGCATATCTCGAAGTTTTTCGCGCAACATCCTCGGGCCTCTCGGATGTTGGGCGGCAAATCGCGAATTATGCGGTCTTGAGCAGTGGAAACTCGTCAGATTCAAAATCTGCGCAATGACATGTTTTGGTGTGAGGTCCGTATGCCAATTCTCGCAAAAGATACCGATATCAACCCGCCGAATTTGCTGGGTTCGAAGGTTTTGGAGTTACCCAACCGTCGCTGGTTCGCGCTGTATACAAAGCCCCGTCAGGAAAAAGTCCTGCTGCGGCGATTGTTCAGTGGCGGAAAATCGTTCTGTGGCTTGTTAGTTCCGAATCGCAGCAGAATGCCTGCAGGCCGGATGAAGACGTCGTACGAGCCTCTGTTCCCGGGCTATGTGTTTCTGCATGGCACACATGATGATCGCTACGATGCAGTTTGCACTGGCTGCGTTTTGCAGGTTCTGGACGTATTCGATGGTGAGTCGTTGTGCTCAGATTTGAAGCGGATCCATGATGCGATTTGCAACGGCTGTCATGTGACGCGTGCAGAAACACTTCACGAAGGCCAGCAAGTCAGAGTGCTGGCGGGGCCGCTCACGGGACAGACGGGAGTTCTGCTTTACAAAAAGGGCCAATGCCGGCTGGTGCTGTCTTTGGAATTCATCAAGCAGAGCGCGATGGTTGAGATTGACAGTTCGATTGTTGAAGCTGCGTGAATACTGACGCATCTGTGACATGCTTCGAAATCTCAGCGTCTCTGGAAGTTTCTCTGTTTCGCTGGATAGAAGTGTGACCGATTTCGGAACTGCGACAGGTTGCCGAACGTACCGCCAGTGCCAGTCGGGCCTGCAGCAGCTGCATCCGTGACCTCGTTGAGCTTTCGAACCTGTAGTTCCTGCGCCCGAGTCGTGGATAAGATCCGATTGTCAAAACTCTGCTGATTCAACTGTGGTCGCACCAGGCTGTAATAGTTTGGCAGCGGCCCGCTGTCGTTGCGAAGCAGATTCAAGTACGGACTGATCGTCGGTCGCTGCGGCGTGTAACGCGGTCTGTCCTGGCCTGCGGAATTCCGGCCGTGTACAGCCAGCATAATCCCCAACGTGATAAGAATCAGAGATTTTCTCATGGTTCTGCTTCCTCCTGTATGTTGAATTCGGCACACGCCGGCAGTGAACTCAACAAGAATTCTCCAGCAGAACATGCCGCGTGATGAATTCTCCCGGTCAACAGTTGGTCGGTGTAAAGGTTTGTACCACATGATGCCGATTTGATGATTGTTCCGATATGAACGAATTTTAACGATTATGGCACACAAGGCAAAATTCATGAGCATCAAAATCTGACAAACAGGGCGATTGCAGTCATGCGTTTGTGCATTTTCACATTGATCCTTTGTCTGCCGGGTTGTCTTTCCCTGAGCTACTCGAAGCGCAACGTTGAGCCAAGATTGCTGCCGGTCCCTCAGGAGCTGCCTCGTGAATTGCAAAAAACGATGTTACCTGACTACACGATTGAAGCCCCCGACATTCTTCGAATCGAAGTCTCCAGGCTCGTTCCCAAATCGCCGTACCTGCTGGGACCGGGTGATGGACTGCTCGTTCAGGCAGCTCGTCCGGACGGCACTTTGCTTATCAACGAACTTCTGCATGTGGAGCTGGACGGCACACTGCAGTTCGGATCGCCTTTTGACGACCCGAATCAGGAAACCGACCCATCTCGGCGAGTCGATGGCCCAATCAATGTGGCCGGTCTGGTCACTGCGGACGCGCGGGAACTCATCGCAGCGCACATTGCGAAAACAATCTCAAGTCCCTCTGTGCGCGTCTCATTGAATGAGTTTGCAAACCAACAGGGAATCAGCGGAGAACATTTGGTTGCATCTGACGGAACAGTCAACCTTGGAACATACGGCCGCGTACGAGTGACAGGATTGACGATCGACGAGGCCCGGGATCGGATTGACGAACACCTGAGCGACTACCTTCAGAATCCGAATGCCGCGGTTGATGTCTTTTCTTACAACAGCAAGACATATTATATCATTCTGCAGGGTGCCGGTCTTGGTGATCGCGTGATGCAGTTTCCGGTCACAGGAAATGAAACAGTCCTTGACGCCTTATCGAATGTCGAAGGATTGTCCGGAGCGTCTTCCGATGAAATCTGGATTGCGAGGCCGGGGCAAAATATTTTTGGCGGGCCTCAGCTACTGACTGTCAATTGGGAGGCGATCACGCAGCTGGCGGACACTTCCTCCAACTACCAGATCTTCCCGGGAGACCGAGTCTTTGTCCGCGAAGATTGCTTGATCGCTGCAGACACACAATTTGGAAAAGTCATAGCACCACTGGAGCGAGTCTTCGGTGTTCTGCTCCTTGGTACAAACACTGCTTCCAGAATTCAGTTCTATAAACAATACGGCCGGAACGGCGGGAATAATAGCGGAGGTGGTGGTGGCGGTACTGGAAACTAAACGGGGGGTAGGGAAAAGTTGTCAGTTCGGCACAGCCCAGCTGCATGCATTGTCATTTACCCACATCTCCACTGAAGAATTTGCCTTCTTCGTTTAACCTAGGGCATCGCTTTTGAAGTTGCGCGTTTCATTAGGGCTGGAAGCCCGGAACATCGTCTGCCGGTGGCGTGAGCCACCGGAATACGGAAAATACAGTGATGCAGGCCTGAAGGGCCGACACAATCACCATTGTGCCGGCCCTTCAGGCCTCAGATTCTTAATTCTCGTTTACCGGTGGCTCACGCCCTCCGGGCCTGAAATGCGCAACTTCAAAAGCCAACGGCGAGGCCCGGCGTTGGTGGAATTCTCTCCGTTGGCTTGGGTTAAATATTTACCACGACAAGTTACACGAGAACAAGCAGCCTTGCTTGAATGAACACAGCAAAGATGTGGGTCACTACAAGCAGTGTGGGCAATTCTTACTTTGCCAGATGAACGCGCGGTGCGAGCGTCTCTGGGCGCGACCAGCGGGAGCTGATTACGACGCTCCGGGCGACAACTCGAATTGGATCTTGGATCAAGGGCTGAAAGCCCTTGATAAGGAAATCTGTCATGTATTTACAGTCTCTGATCCCGGTGCGATTGCGACTCATCGCGTGCTTGATCGTACTGACACTCGTCTCAAACGGGTGTGGTCTGAGAATGGGACATAGACTAGGTAACAAGGGAAAAGCCTGTTATCAGCAAGTGTATGGTGTTGAAGACACGATGTGCCATGGGTATGAAAAGACTTGTTGGCGGAGTTGGAACCAAGATGTATGGTCGACCTCTGGCTGTCCTGCGAATTACAATACCCATCCAGCACCAGTGACTTCCGAGCCAGATGTTCCTGTGCCAGCTATTCCTCTGCCCCCGGAAACTGGGTTCATCGACACATCTATTCCGGCTGGCCGCGATTAAGCTGAATTACGTTTCGAATTCTAGGCACGCAGCACTGAGAACACATGCTTGCCCGAACGATCGCTTCTGGCCTCCATTCGCCTGTGTAGTCCCATGCTACTTCCTGCTCTGCGCAAAAAACAGTGTCATTGGGCGCTTCAAAACGGGATGCTCTTCGAGGAAATCGAATTGCGTCTGCAGCTTCACTTTGCCCGACGTTTCCAGCAGCTTGCGAATCGTGCGCAGTCGCAATGCTCCGTAAGACATCGCTGTCTCGCACGCGGCGTTGAGCGCAGTCGCATCGTGCTTTGACGCCAGAGCTTTCAGGCCCTGCAGCACGCGGATGCCTTCCACACCGCGTGCCTGCAACACGCATCGCCTGACCCGGTGGGCGCTTCCCATGCCGGTGGCTGGTTTTGAAGCGCCTCTCGGTGGCTGAGCTTAGGCGCCTCCTGATAAAAACCGCACGATTCTGAGACAGAGCAGCACGATTCTGAGTCGTCGCGTGGTAGTTCAATGCGTCAATACACGCCAAGTGTTTTTGGACTGGCGAATTTGGGGACAAACGAATTGCCTAAGGCTGGACAAAAATTAGGTAATGCCCGCAATTCATTAGTAGCGAAATCCTTGAGAATTCGGATGCGACGGCAGCATGATCGTCCTTTTCCACGCTGCTACACCCACTCTCTTGGTCACCCCAGTGGCCACCTGAGGGTAAGTGATTCTGTTCCATAATCGCTCGATCCGGCGGGCCGCCTTGTTCATCTTCCGGCTCTGTTGCAAATCTTCTACGCAACGTCGCCGATTGACAACGCCATCGATTCTCATTTTCGTTGCTCCCCAATTCACAGGAGGTCCCCGATCAACTAAAACATGGCAACGGCGTACGAGCGGTACGTGAGTTGTAAATCGTTTCACACAAGGTGTTTATAATTTAGAAAAACGACGAATTCAGTAGAGCAGAGAAAAGAATTCTTTTTTGTAGAGTTTGTGGATCATATTGTTGAATCGCGTTCTTATTATGGTTAAATTAGGGATCGCTCCGCATCCCTGCTGCCGGGGGTGAATTCATTGAACTAGGGGCACCTGAACAACCGCACATGGGGCGCGAATTTTTTGGCGGTGTGTTCCTGAGTTGTAAAGGGCATGGCGACAAATCTTCATTCAAGAATCTGTCACCGCAAGGTGGCCTTTTGGGCGAGGTGTTTTGGTGTCGTGCAACCATTACGAATGGTCTTTGCATGGTCTGCGCTGTAAGCAGTGCGACCCATGTCGGCGAAGCCTGCGCCGTGTTTCCTGCTCCTTGATGTGGGATGATCGTTTTTCGGTCCGCTATTTTGCTGTCGTGACCCTTCCGGTTGCTGTGCAACTTTCACAGAAGTGGAGTTGTTTGGGTTGTTCGCAGTGTCGATTTATTGCCGCATTGGACCGCAGTCGCATTTTTCAAGACGTGAGTTTTACCCTGATGAGTTTGCAGTGGCACGTAAGTTGCAAAGCAGGAATGCTGCATCCGCCTCAATATGTGTTTGATCGTTAGTGCTCAACTTTTCCGAGTTGTCAGATCTTTGTGAAGAAGGTGATTCGCATGCCCTTATTGCATGAGGCAGAAACGAAGATTGCAGCACGTAGTAGTAGTGTTCGAGGTCGGGTACTTGTCGCGGAGAAAGATCCCAATTTTAGGCACTGGCTAATCAATGCAGTGAACGAATGGGGCTACGATGCGGTCCCAATTCTCGATCACTGCAGTCTGATCATGGAGATGGAAGCCGACGAACAGGCACCCGTCATTCTGGACGTGGACTTTGATGCTGCCGGGCCTTTGGCGGTTATGGGACAGTTGTGGCTGGATGGCTTTGAGCCTCGCGTCATTTTGGTTTGCGACGATGAGTCGTTTGAAATTGGCGAGCGGGCCATGCGGATGGGTGCGCTTGCGACCGTGCCTGCGCTGGCGACCGTGCCCAGGTCAGCAGACCTTCAGGCGATCAGGAAGGCACTGTCTTCCGCTTTGCGTATTCCTGGAGGGCGTCCGAACGGTGGATCTCCGCTATTAGGTAACAGTGCCGCAATTCGGGAAATGAGAGATCAGATCAGGAATGTCGCAGACAGTGATGCGGCCGTGATGATAATTGGAGAAAGTGGTACCGGGAAAGAACTGGTAGCGCGGGCGATTCATGACTGCAGCCGACGTGCTGCTGGACAGTACGTGCCGGTCAATATGGCGGCGCTTCCGGAAAATCTTGTTGAGAGTGTGCTTTTTGGTTATGAAAAAGGGGCGTTCACAGGAGCCGATCACCGTCAGGAAGGGATGTGTCAACATGCCGACGGAGGAACGTTGTTCCTCGATGAAATTGGAGAAATGAACCGCGAACTTCAACCGAAGCTCCTTCGATTTTTACAAAATCATACGGTCCAGCGGGTCGGTTCGACGTTCGTGCAGAAAGTGGACGCTAGAGTCGTCAGCGCGACGAACCGCAATATTCAGGAATTAGTCGATCTAGGCGCGTTGCGTGAAGATCTCTTTTTTCGGCTGCATGTGATCCCGATCCACGTGCCTTCGCTTCGAGAAAGGCAGGAGGACATCCCGCTCCTGGCTGAAACGTTCCTGAAACGCAAATGCCAGCAGACTCGACGACAACTCTCTTTTTCAGGTGATGTTCTTGACCGGCTCTGTAAGTATTCGTGGCCGGGGAATATTCGGCAACTTGAGAATTTGATTGAACGCCTAGTCGTGATGACAAAATCTGACGTGATCGGGACGGAATGTTTGCCATCGGAGTGGTTTTCCAGTGGGCATGGTAAATCTCGCTCGGGTAAAATCCATACACATTTTGTCACAGATCTGGATCAGCCGATACTTGTGAACGATCGACAGTTGACGCGGATGGAATCGGCCGAGCGGCAGTTGATCATCGAATCTCTGAATCGTCACAATGGAAACGTCTCCGCCGTTGCCCGCTTTCTGGGTGTGGCGTCAGCAACCATCTATCGCAAGATGCGGGTGCTGGAGATCGGAAAGGCTGTCGAAAACAAGTCGAAAGAGAGCTGACAAACATAAATCATTGATAATTTCCTCAACCTAGGCCAACCAGAAAGTTGAATAGTCGTGGCTGCTAAAGATCTTCAAATCATGCGAACTCGGGCGATCCGAGTTGACGAATCTTTGGGTCTGACCAACACGCCGGATGGCTCAAGCGATGGGAACCCCATGGAGTTGCTGTTAGGGGCACTCCGTCGTCAGTGGCCTTTGCTGGTCGTGGCCGGTCTTGTCAGCGGAACCCTGGCTTGGTTTGTCAGCGGGGAATACCGGACCTGGACTGTGACGGCCCAGTTGGAACTCAAATCGCAGCAACTGCCTTCGGCTAATCAGAATATTTATGCCGCGCCAAATCCTGAGGTGGCGGCTGCGTTTTTGATGTCGCCTGCGGTTCTTCAGCCCGTCGTAGAAAAACATGGATTGCCTGAGGTTCGCTATTTACCACGTCTGCTGTCCGTGAAACCTGACCTTCGGGCGGGCACTCTGAAAGTGGACTTGAAGATGACTGACAAGAGCACGGCAATCGTAGCGCTGAACGATCTTGGTGAACAATTTGTGAAAACGATCACTCAGATTCGAAAAGAGACGCTCACAAAGCATGCAGACTACATCAATAGTTTGCTTCTGAAGGCAGATAATGATTTGGGAGTTGCGAGAACCGAATTTATTAAGCTGCAAGATTCACAGCGATTGAATGGCGATGACCTGACAAAGAGTGCCGAAGTTCAGGCGCTGGTGCAAAGCAAGCTCCAACTGGAGACTGCTGCTGAGCAGAGATTAAGGGAACAGACAAGGATCCTGCGCGACCTACAGCTTTTAACGGAAGATAGTGCGGCCGTCCGCAACGCGATTTATCGCGACGTTTTAGAAGGCCGCCAGCGGCATGTGGACACTATTGCGAAAGGCTTAACTAGCGCGGCGCGCAACTCAAGGGTCATGAAGGATCTCCAGGGCCAATTGACGAAACTGGAAGCAGAACTCGTCACATTGATATCTCAATCCGCGACCGACAGCAGAAGCGACGGAAGCTCAGTTGCTGATCACACTGCTGCGACAAGTGATTCGGATCAGTCGGCGACGGAATCGGCTGGCTCGACCGGTGCCCTCGCCGGTGGAGCCTCCATTGTACAGACGGCTGCCGTGAAGACTTCGCCTGCCGCTGATGTTGCTAGGGCGGCGCTCACGACTGGGTCTGCCACAATCAGCGAAGACGCCCTTGCGTCATGGATCGAAAAGGTGTCCGCAGTGGGAAAGGAGACGCTGGGTGATCTGGATCCCCAAACTCTGGCCGCCATTCAGTCATCGGAGGAAGAGCTGGAGAGAATTGCTGACAGCGAACGACGTTTGAAGTTCGAAGCGGAAGACAATAAGGCTGACCTCGAATACTTTAAGGCAAAGCAAAGTGATTTGGAAATTGCAATGAAGCGTGCCACAACGAAAGCCGTCAGCCTGTCTTCTGTCAGGGCCATGGAACTGGAGTCGGATCTGACGCAGAAAGAAAGTAAGTACTCGGCGTTGCTGCAGCAGCTAGACCAAGTCAATCAGATGAAAGACTGTCAATTGTCCGAATACATCGTGAGTCGGCCAGCCACGTTGAGTCTCGATGGTGAAGAGTCGAACAGAAAGAAGTTGTTTGCTTTTGCATTGCTGGGAAGTGGCTTGTTTTTGCTGATTCCATCGGCTGTGATCGAATTATTGCGATTGCGGCCCACTCCGATTAACGTAGTCAGTCGCCGATGGAACTTGCCAGTACTGGGAGTCCAGTCGCCGGATGTGCGATCGAAAGCGGAGTCATGCGCGTTGTCCAGCATGTCGCAGCATGAGTTGCGACTGATGGCACTGCGGATTCAGCAGAGTTTGTTTCGGCCGAAGGGGCGTGTGGTCTTGTTTTCCGGCCTCGATCACGACGAATCGCCGATGGGGCTGATTCGCTCGCTCGCCAGTTGTTTTTCGCAACGCGAAGAATCAGTGCTCATCATTCAAGCTTTACCATGTCAACTAGAAATCGCCACCGCGAAAGCCAATGGAAACAATGCTCAGAGACCCGTGCGTCCGGGTGTGGCGGAATTTTTGGCTGGAGAATATGACGACGCCACGCAATTGGTCAAAAAGACAGGCGTTGTAGGTGTTGATTTCCTGCCAAGTGGATGCACCGTCACGGCATCAGAAGCAATGGCTTCCAGCCGGCTGACTGCACTAATCGATCAGTTCCGCGAAAACTATTCCATGATTCTGCTGTGTGGCCCGTCAACACTGCATCCGGCTGACCTGCAAATGCTGGCAGCTCGAGCCGACGGCATTGTGTTTACCGTTAACAAACGGAGTCTGAAGACTGTCTACGGGGCAGAAGTGATCAGCGACCTCATCGAACTGGGCGCTCCAATTCTTGGCTTTGCCGACCAACCACTCCTTGGCAAGAAGGCATTCCCGGCCGACAAAGCAGCGATTGAGGAAACACCCCGCACGACCACCGCAATTTCTGCATAGTGGAAAACAAGGGTCGGTTCTCAGTTCGTCCTCACGTCGGCGCACCGCAAGAAGGGAACGTGATGAAATTCGAACGCCAACAGGGTTCCACAATGGCCATTCGCGACTGATGCGGGCGGTGTGGAACTCCGCTGGGGTTCTGTCGTTATGGTGTGGTGTAAACAGTCCTTTTGTGCGACGAATGGTCGCACCCATTTTGTTCCGTTGTCATTTCTTTGCCACGGATATAATCGGTTGATTCTTTATCATTTCCTGTTGAGTAAAGCTCATTCTTCAAAAAAAACAGAGGATTCTGGGACATCACTACCTGTGGTATAATCTTCTGCGACATCAAGGTTAAAGGCATCTTCTCACCGCGACATCTGATCCCACAACGTCTATGCCAACACTTAAAAAACCACTTCCCCCGTCATTTCATGTGTTCTTGCTGGTCACCGTGGCCGCGCTGCTCTGGGCTTACTGGCCGGCGTTGGTCAGTTTGGTGGAAACGTGGCAAGCGGATCCGGATTACAATCACGGCTTTTTGGTGATTCCGATCGCAGTCTGGCTCCTGTGGCAAAGACGCGACCGATTTCCATCGACGGAACTCCGTCCATCCTGGTGGGGGATCGGATTGATTGCTGGTGCCGGGTTAATTCGCTGGTTCGGGGCAGAGTTATTTATTGGTCAGTTCGAAGCATGGTCTATCCCCCTTTGGATCGCGGGTGTCGTACTGCTGTTCGGGGGTTGGGCGGCGTTGAAATGGTCGGCCGGGGCAATTGCGTTCCTCTGGTTCATGGCGCCTCTGCCGTCCTCAATGACTGATTTTTTAAGCCTGCCCCTGCAAAAATTTTCAGCAGTGATCTCCACATGGTCACTCCAGTTGTTTGCGCAACCGGCCGTTCGCTCAGGCACCACCATCAGCCTCGGCGAACAGATCATGGACGTGGAACGTGCCTGCAGTGGCTTGCGGATTTGTTACGGAATTATGGCCTTAGCCGTGGCCTATGTGGTGTTGATGCGTCCCAGGCTTCTGCGTGCCATCGTGCTGCTGGCTGCCGCCATCCCCGTCGCCGTCCTCGCAAACTCCGCGCGTGTGACAGTGACAGGTTTGCTGTTCCTCGTGGTTCCCGGCGAAAAAGCGCATCAGTATGCACATGATTTCGCTGGCGTGCTAATGCTGCCTATGGCCGTTGGTCTGCTGTGGCTGGTCCATATGACCATGGAAAAATTCATCGTAGCATTTCAACAATCCAGCCGGGCCGGAAGCCTGCTGGTACTGAAAAGCGGTTTGGCGATCATGTTGGTGGCCACCGGATTGATCCTTTGGCAGCAAAAACAGGCAGATGCCGCCGTCGGTACCCTGTTGAAAATTGCCGAACGCCATGAAGCGGATGGCGAGAAATTTCAGACCGAAAATAAAATCAAGGAAGCTGTGGGGGCATGGTCGCAGGCGGCCAGCTTTCTGGATCGCTATTGCCGCGTACGCCCCAAGGATGCTCCGGCGGCCATCCGACTCGCGGTGGCCACGGAACGGCTCGCCTTCCGTCCGCCTGGTCTTGTCCGCGCGGCTCGATACTATGAACGTGCATGGTCATTGCAACCGGACGACATCGAACTGGGATTCAAACAGACACGGCTGGCACTGGCTGGTGAAGAATTCGCTACGGCCCTGGCAGGAGCGGAGAAACTGCTGCTGCAAACCGATCCGGGCAGTCCCCAGCATCTGACTGCTTTTCAATTGAAGGTTCAGTCGCAAATTCTGGATGCAGATCGATCGAATGCAAAGACGACATGGACTCAGGTGACGGAAACGTTGAAGCACGGTATCGACGTCGATTTGGATGCAGTGTCCTGTTCCTATCAACTGGCCGTCGTTTATCGACGGCATCCGCCCGATTCGATCTCAGAAGACCAGCGAGAGGCGGCGGCTGAGCAGGTCTTTGTCGAGTTTCTGACGAAACGTGCTGATGATCCCCTTGCGTGGTTTGCCCGCTATACATTCCATCAGATTTTTCCGCCCCCCTCCTCGGACGCGGTCCCAGCAACAGGCCAGGATCCAGCCGCCGATCCAGCCTCGGAAACCAATTCAGCGGAGAACACAACGGCTGTTGTCGGTGTTCTCTCACAAAGCCCGGACGCAGACCTGGATCGTGCCATTAAGCTGGCGACCCTGAATGTCACGCCAGAAACGCATGCGATCTGGGTCGCCGCCGGCAATCGGGCGCTCGCGACCAAAGAATACAACCAAGGGCGACAGTATTTTCGGAACGCCGTTCAGGCAAATCCAAGTCACTTTCTGGCATGGCTGCAACTCGCTCGCATGGAGACGAGTTTCGACACTGACGGTAAGCGCATTGAAGAGATCACGCCGGAACAACGCACGGCTGCCATTGAAATTCTGAAGCAGGGTCTGTCGCATGAGGAATTAAAGAATGAGCTATTACTGCGGGTTGAACTGGTACGGCAGCAATTGCAGTCACCGGAAGCCACGCAGGTTGCCGAAGCCAATCAGGAAATCCTAGATCTCAAAAGTCAGTTTCAAACTCTGCCACCTGATGTAGGTGTGCCACTTCAATTGGAATTGGCAGTCTTGGAATCTCAGATTCATGCCGATGCCGGCGATTTTGTAAAGGCGTCGCGGCTGCTGGAGTCTGTCTTGACTTCCAAAGAGGTCGTTGGCATGAAGGTAGGAAGTGGCTTGCTGAGCAGTGCTTGGCTGGCACTGGGCAGTTATTACGAACAACAGGGACTGGGTGACAAAGCAAGCACCTGTTTCGCGCAGGGTACGGCCCTCGAGCCAGCCTCAATCCCGACGGCCATGTATCAGGCAGCCACGGCAGAGCGAGCAAATGATATATCGACCGCCGCCAATTTGTACGAGGACGTTGCCGCTCGACTTGGAAACCGCCCGGAGCCATGGATTGCGCTGGCACGGAACGAGCTGCGTCAACAACTGGCAAAGGCGACTTCTCAGGGGGATTTCACTCGTTTTGTTTCGGCACTGAATAAAGCAAAAGCATTAAATGCCCCGCTGGACGAAACAGTTGTGATTGAGGCGGAATTCGAAATTTCTCGTGGAGACACTGCCGCAGCTTTGGCATTGCTTGAAGATGCCGTAACTCAAAGCCCGAAATCCACTGATCTCTGGCGCAGTCTGGCAATCCTGCGGCAAGCCAGCGGAGATACGTCCGGGGCAGAGATTGCCCTGACACGTTATCAGGAAACAGCTGTTAATCCGCTTCAGGCGACGCTGTTGAAGGCCGATTTGCTGGCTCGCAGGCAGGACTGGGATAGCGCCCGTCAGATCCTGACCGAGGCTCTGCAGGCTGCTTCCGATCTGGACGACCAGCGTCAGTTGCACGGACAATTGGTGCAGATTGAATTGCTCAATAACAACGCCGACACAGCCCAACAACTGCTGGAGCAATTCGCGAAAAAACATCCGGATGATATTCCCGCGCAGATGCAACTGGCTGACTTCTACTGGGGACGACAAAAGTTTGACCAGTTCGAACAGATGGAACAAACACTCAAGAAACTTGAAGGAGAAGGCGGCGTCTTCTGGAAAAGTCTGCGTGTACGCCGCCTGATTCAGATGGCCAACCAGACTCAGGATGCCGGAGAACGCAGCACCCTCTTGGCAGAGGCCAAAGCGATCCTGAAAATGCTCCCGCCGCTGGTGACGAACCGCCCGCAAACCCAAGTTTTGTTGGGACGGCTTGCTCTGCAGGAACGTCGGTTTGCGGATGCCGTCCGGCACTTTGAAACAGCATGGATTCAGGGGGACAGAACGGGCTTGCTGGCGACCGAGCTGATTTATGCGTTGCAGTCGTCGGGAGACGCGGCAAAGGCTGAGTTCTACATGGAGCAAATGCAGAACCTGTTGCCACTGATACCGCAGTTGTTCGATCTTGCCCTCGCCGCAAGGTCTAAGGCAAGTTTTGCTGACCTCAACAAATCCACTGAAATTGCGCAGAGTTGGGTACAGTCAGTCGCTGATGCCGACAGCTACGTTCGTTTGGCTCGGACCCTGCGTCTGAATGACGTCGAGCGGGAACCGCGGCGGACTGAACTGCTCGATCAGATTGAAGTGGCCTATAAAAAAGCGATCGAATTGGATCCGAAGAATCCTCAGTCGTGGGGTGAATTTCTGCGATTTGTGTTTCGTGATCGGAATGATCCGTTTCGAATGGTCTCGGAATTGAACGCGTTTACGCAACAGCCGGAGATTTCTCAACTGGATCGCAGTTTTGTGACCTCTCAGCTCCTCACGGAGCTCGGTTTCCAGCAGCCTGCAGCGCGATCGTGGAACACCTCCACGCAACTGGCAGCAAAGAGTGACAATAAGCAGACTCGGAATCGTGTCCTGATGCTGGCGGCCGAGTTCTTTGCTGGCAGGGATGCACCACGCGCAATCGATCTTTCTCGCCAGGCGGTGGCTTTGGATCTCAACGACACTACAAGTTTGCGATTGCTGACTGCCCTTTTGAGTGATGCTAATACGGAATCTTCGCTTAAAGAAGCCTCGTCCCTGCTGGAGACGCTGCTGAAAATCGGCGAACAACCGGGCAACAGCCAAGCAGTGGATGCTGACAAACGAATCATCGCATCAGTGCTGTATCGCCGGGCCGTGTTGCTGCCATCCGAGTACAATGCCGCTGATGATCTGCAGCGTGCTTCACAACTGCTGAATTCCCTGAAACCATCGACTGAGGCGGATGCGGTTCAGCAGGCACGCATTCTTGCAGCACAGGGAGACAAGCAGGCCGCGTTGCTGGCCCTGAGCGACCAAGCGCGACGGACCGGTGCCAGCGTATCCACAATTCGCGCCTTTGTTGAGTACTGGCAGGATCATTTTTCAGGAGAAGGAAATTTAGCCGATCGTGTGCAGCAGACCCTGCAGACTCTCGAAGCGACGCCAGGAAACGAAATTGTCGCCCTGGATCTAAGGTTACGACCGACCAGTTTGACCAGCGAAGACATCGGTGAGATCGTGCATCAATTTGTCACGACGGTCGTGATCCCGCAGCCAGAGGTGCCGGCTCAGGATGTTTTATTACAGCAAACATTTGCATTGCTCGCACGAAAGAAGCTGCCAGATGTGAGTTTACGACTGGTATCCGACGATCTGGCACCTTTGACTGAAGCACAGAAGCTGAGTGCATTGCTGATCGTGGCCATCCAGGCATCGGGCTCACCGGAATTTGAAGCATCTCTGAGCGGATTGGTCGATTCGCAGTTGCCAGCGCTGAACAATGCAGATTTAGATCGTGCGGCCGCCGACTTTTACTTCATGCGTGCCAATTGGGTGAAAGCAGAAGAATATTATCAACGATGCCTGAAGCGCGACGCAAATGATGTCGCCGCTGTGAATAATCTGGCCCTGGTCGTCGTTGAGCTGCGCAGTGATTTCACTGAAGCCGAGCGGCTGATTCAGCAGGGGCTGTCGATTATGGCGAGCAACAAATCTCCCGCAGGCAGCAATTCCTTTCTACTGGATACACAATCCCAGCTGTTGCTGGCCGCCGGTAAGACAGAACAGGCATTGGAGATCCTGACACCGCTCTCAAAGTCGGCAACTGCTGACGCTTCTGTGTTTCTGCACCTGGCCGAATGTTTTCAGAAAATGAACAGAATTGAAGAATCACAACAGGCCTTCGCCACCGCTCAGGAACTGGGTATTTCAAGCAGTGTATTACCCCCGATGGACAAACGCATTTACGATAACTTAACAGTAACACACACGAAACAAGCCAAACTGTAAACAGAAGGTAACAAAGGCAGCGAAGGACAGCACAACAGGATTTTTTTCAGTCAGATCAGTCAGTTCCGCTCTTGTGACTCTTCGTTACCTTTGCGATCTTCTGTTCAAAACTGCCATTTGTTTACAGCATCAAGTCTTTTCACCATTCTCGTACCGCAATTTTAATGCACCGAAAATTCCAGCGAGCAACTGCCCGCTAAGTGTGCAACTTATGAACGGCGGGCCGGCGCGACCGATCAGCCTCTTGCACCGCCCTGCGTCCGAGCCAGTGACAAGAAGTCCGTATCACAATAGCCCATAGGGCGTTCGACACTTTCGTTTTCTGCCCACTAAATCCTAATTCCTCCCCCTCTTGCGACTCGCATCATGCTCATTCGCCTTGCCGTCCTGCTGTTACTCACCATCGGCTCAACGCTCGTTCACGGTAAACTGACCTACCGCTGGGGCATGCCGATAGATTTCCAGAAGAACGACGAAGTTGTCCGTTCTGTCCCCAAACAACTGGGAAACTGGAACTACGTGGAAGACGCCAAACCCATGCAGGAAGGTGTGATCAAAGAGCTAGGCGTCACCGAATATGTCAGTCGAGTTTACTCAAATGGAACTGACTCGGTCACGTTTTTATTGATGGCCGGAAAGACAGGACGACTGATCCGCCACACGCCCGACATTTGTTATGCATCCACGGGAAATACATTCCTGAGAGAACCAACACCCGTCACGCTGAACGTGGACGGCAAACCGCATGAATTCCGAGTATTACCGATCCGTCCATCATCGGACCTCTCGGGAGACTTTGTGGTGGTTTACGGATTTGCTCACGCCGGAGAATTTCAGAGTCCCGCGAATCCTCGCCTGACATATCATGGCCAACCAGCGGTGGAGAAGATTCAGGTTCTTTGCAAATGCGACCCCGACAAATTGGGTGAGATTCCAGAATACGCAAAACCATTCATTGAAGAAGTCTGCCGCTACATGCAGCGGGAACAAGGCAAGAAATAGTTGCAATCGAGGTGGGCGATCAGATTCATGGGCTCAACTCGCCGCATGTAATCAGGATGTGTTCACCTGCCGATGTGATCGTGATCCGCCATCTGGATAATGGCGGCACTTGCCACGGTTTGACACCCGGCAAAAGCGTGAACATCAGGATGAATGCATATTTCATGTGAGTGAATCCTGTTCGGAATCAAACGTAATCGAGGCAATCAGCCCGAAGGAGATTGTCGCAGCCGCTCCGATCGGTGCATACCACGGCCATGCGATCGGAGTCCAGAATTTTACGATGCACAGCACCATTGTGCCTTCCAGCATCCCGATCATCGCACTCTTCTGGCCTACACGCCTCGTAAGTACACCCAGCGCGAAGACGCCCACCAGAATTCCGCTGGAAAACCCGGCGATCGCCAGAGCATTATCAATCACACTGCGTTCCAGTTGAATGGCGGCAATCGCCAGGCCAATCTGCAGGACGCCAAACACCAGCGTCAGCATGCGACTCAGGCGAAGCTGCGTGCGAGGTGTGCCGACATCTTTCAAAAAGTCAGTCACAACCGCGCCAGCAGAAGAATTGAGCGAACTACTGAGAGTCGACATCGCGGCTGAAAACACCGCCGCCAGCATCAGCCCCACCAGTCCGACAGGCATCTTCTGGACAATGAAAGTGGCAAACACTTCATCACTGCGTACAAACGCGGGACTGTTTGTCTGCGTGGCATAGAACGCCGACAGGGCAATACCGAGAACCAGAAACAGGGTGAACTGAACGAACACAACAAGTCCGCTCGCGACCACCGCTTTCGCGGCCCCGCGCTGACTATCGGTACACAAATAGCGCTGAACCATCATTTGATCAGTGCCATGCGTTCCGAGCGACAGTAGAGAACCACCGATCAATCCGGCCAGAAAGGTATTCGCCTTCGTGAAGTTGATGAATAATGTATAGGGTCGTGATGCGTCGATGCCCGAATCAAAGAACGCGAATTTGTTGTGAGCCAACGCGAAGTTCATCAGCTCTGACCATCCACCGGGTAACATCTGGATGATGAGTACCAGCGCCACAACGCCACCGCTCAGATAAATCACCAGTTGAATGCAGTCGCTCCAGATTACCGCCTTCATCCCGCCGACAAAGGTGTACGCAATCGTGCAGACGCCGACAATCATGATGCTCTGCGGCAAACTAAGGCCCGACATTTTTTCGACAACGATCCCTGCGAGCAGCAATCGCAGCCCATCTCCTAGGTTCCGAGTTACCAGGAATATCAGCGACGCTGTCTTCTGAGTGACTCCGCCGAATCGCTGATGAAGCACTTCGTAAGCCGTGAATAATTTTCCCTTAAAATAAAGCGGAATCAAGTGCGTCGCAACAATGACACGGCCCACACAGAACCCCATTGCCAGTTGAAGAAACTGCAGATTGCCGCCTTCGACGAAAGCCATCCCGGGCACACTCAGAAAGGTGGCTGTACTGGTTTCCGTAGCCACAATCGAACCCAGCACCGCCCACCATGGCAGACTGCGGTCTCCCAGCAGATAATCAGAAACCGTCCGATTGCCGCGTCCGATCCAGAACCCGATTCCCGTCAGTATAGCAAGATAGACGGCCACAATTGCGGCATCGATAGACGAGATTCTGAGTGCAAGTAACGCAGGGAAGTCGTGAATCATCATGCGTTGCCTGCTGCTTACTCACTCAGTTGAATTTCGTACAATGTGGGCCAGTGTTTCCCCGTGACGAACAGCCGTTGAGTTTTTTCGTCCCAGGCAATGCCATTCAGGACGGCTTCACGGTCGTGCTTCACTTCGCGAGGTCGGATGTGGGAGAGATCAATCCATTCGATAATTTTCCCTGAGGCCGGGTCGATGCTGGCGATTCGGTCTTCGTACCAGACGTTGGCAAGAATCCGACCGTTGACGAATTCCAGTTCGTTCAGTTTGGTGATCGCCTTGAACCCGGATTTGACGCGAACTGTATTTTCGAGTTTGAATGTGTCCGGATTGATAAATCGCAGGTCGGAGCTTCCGTCGCTGAGGATCAATGAATGGCCGTCGTGTGTGAGTCCCCAGCCCTCATTCAGCTTCGGATCAATGTCGCGATAGCGAACATACCCCGTGCTCTGCAGTGTTTTGGCGTCGTAAA